>NZ_JAAGPB010000474.1:0-6232 GCF_017104585.1 Burkholderia sp. Ac-20392 | reverse complement strand
GGGCGGCCAGCAGCAGCGCGTCGCGATCGCACGCGCGCTCGTCACCGAGCCGGCGCTCGTGCTGGCCGACGAGCCGACGGCCAACCTGGACAGCGCGACGGGCGCGGCCATCATCGCGCTGATGCGCACGATGCAGCGCGAGCGCGCGACGTCGTTCGTGTTTTCGTCGCACGATCCGCAGGTGATCGCCGCCGCGGACGATGTCGCGACGATCTGCGACGGGCGCGTCGTCGACACCCGTTCGGCCACCCTGCACGAGGAGGCCTGCCAATGAGCCTCTGGGTTCTCGCCTTCCGCAACCTGCTGCGCAACCGCCGCCGCTCGTCGACCACGCTGCTCGCGATGATCGTCGGCCTGACCGCGATCCTGCTGTTCGGCGGCTATGCGCGCGACATCAACTACGGACTCCAGACCAGCTACGTGCGCCAGGGTGGCCATCTGCAGATCCAGCACCGCGACTATTTCCTGTACGGCAGCGGCGACCCCGTCTCGTACGGGATCGCCGACTACCGGAAGATCATCGACACCGTGCTCGGCGATCCCGAGCTGGCACGCGAGGTGACGGTCGTGACGCCGGTGCTGGCGATCAACGGCATCGCCGGCAACTTCGCGGCGGGCGTCTCGCGCACCGTCTCGGGCAGCGGGATCGTCGTGGCCGACCAGAACCGGATGCGCCAGTGGAACGACTACGGTTTCGCCGACCGGGCGACGCCCCTCGCGCTGACCGGCAGCGCCGCGAACGCCGCCGTGATCGGCACGGGCGTCGCGCGCGTGCTGCACCTGTGCGACGCGCTGCGGGTGCCCGCTTGCCGCGATCCGGTGACGGCCGCCCCGGCCGGCGGGTCGGACCTGCCCGACGACATCGCGTCGCTCTCGCAGGCCGAGGCCGCCGCGAAGCCCGTGCACCGCAGCGGGCTCACCCGTCTCGAGCTGCTGACGTCGAACGCGTACGGCGCACCGAACGTCGCCGAACTGTCGGTGATCGCGGCGCAGAAGCAAGGCGTCAAGCAGGTCGACGACATGTTCGTGCAGGTGCATCTGCCGCAGGCGCAGCAGCTCGTCTACGGCAGCGGCCCGAGCGCGAAGGTGACGTCCATCGTCGTGCAGCTGAAGCACACGGCCGATCTGCCCGCCGCGCGCGCGCGCATCCAGACGCTGCTGCGCACCCGGCTCGCGGGCGAGCCGCTCGAGGTGCTCGGCTTCGCGACGCTGAACCCGCAGTACGGCCAGGTCACCGGCATGTTCGGCGCGATCTTCGGCTTCATCGCGGTCTTGATCGCCACGATCGTGCTGTTCACGGTCGGCAACACCATGAACATGGCCGTGATGGAGCGCACGCACGAGATCGGCACGCTGCGCGCACTCGGCCTGCGCGGCGCCGGCATTCGCCGCCTGTTCGTCTGCGAAGGGTGCCTGCTCGGCCTCTGCGGCGCGGTTGCAGGCACCGTCCTCGCGCTGGCGGCGGGTATCGCGATCAACCGCGCCGGCCTGCACTGGACGCCGCCCGGGCAGACCGATCCGGTCGCGCTGTCGGTACGCGTGTGGGGCGAGTTCGGGATGATCGCGCGCTACGCGCTCGGCGTGACCGTGGTCGCGACGCTCTCGGCCTGGCTGCCCGCGCACCGTGCCGCCCGCCTGCCGATCGTGGACGCGCTGCGTTTCGCCTGACCAGGAGCCGCCACCATGAGATTCCCCATCCCGATCCTGCGCGCCGCTGCGATGCTGCTCGCGATCGCCGCCACCGCGGCCGCGGCGGCAGACCCGTCGGCGCAACAGCTGCTCGCGCAAAGCGACGCGGTGCGCAACCCCGACAAGCCGTTCGGCCTGACGACGACGCTGCTCGAATTTCGCAACGGACAGCAGACGGACGCCGAGGTGCTGAAGATCTATTCGAAGGCGGACCCGGCAACCAGCCAGTTCCGCACGCTGGTGCAGTTCGTCGCGCCGGCCCGCGACGCGAACAAGCTGATGCTGAAGAACGGCAACGACCTGTGGTTCTACGATCCGTCGAGCCAGGCCAGCGTGCGGATCTCGCCGCAGCAGCGTCTGCTCGGCCAGGCCGCGAACGGCGACGTCGTGACCGTCAACTGGGCCAACGACTACGATGCGTCGCTCGCGGGCGAGGAGAACGTGGCGGACGGCGAGCACCAGAGCCGGCGCTGCTACCGGCTGCACCTGACGGCGCGCGCGCCCGACGTCACGTACCACGCGATCGACCTGTGGATCGCGAGCGACACGAAGCGGCCGGTCAAGGCGCGCTTCTTCGCGGCCAGCGGCAGCGTGCTGAAAATCGCGTACTACCGGCACTACCAGGAGCAGCTGGGCGCGGCGCGGCCGACGGAAACCGTCATCATCGACGGGCTCGATCCCGGCTGGGTCACCGTGATGCGCTACACCGACTATGCGTGGCGCGACATTCCGGACGCGTGGCTGCAGCGCGCGTACCTGTCCCGCTTCAAGGCCGACTAGACGATGGCGCGATCCCGGGTCGCGGTGCTGGTCTGCGCGGCGGGCTTCGCGGCCGCGCAGGCCGCTCTCGCGGCCGACGACGCGGACGGCGACGCGCTGCGGCTCGCCGACACGGCGACGGCGGCGCCCGTGACGCCGAGCAACTGGCGCGGCACGTTCGAGGCGGCCGTCGCGAACTACACGGCGGCGAGCCAGACCGGGCCCGTGACGCTCAACGACAACGCGCGCGTGTCGAACACGCTGTCGTACGACGGCACGTCCGGCAACTGGCGGGCGATCGTGTCGAATCGCTTCGATGCGGGATGGCGCGCGGGCACGTCGCAGTACAACGCGGTCGACACGCTGAAGCAGGCTTACGTGAGCTGGCAGGCAAGCCCGAACGCGATCGTCGACGTCGGCCGCGTGAACCTGCGCGAAGGCGTCGCGTCGGGCTTCAATCCCACGGACTTCTTCAAGGCCGGCGCGCTGCGCTCGGTCGTGTCGATCGATCCCGAGAGCCTGCGCGAAAACCGGCTCGGCAGCGTGATGGCGCGCGGGCAGCTGCTGTGGAGCGGCGGCTCGATGACCGCCCTGGTGTCACCGCGGCTCGACACGCATCCGAACGAGGCCACCTTCAATCCCGATCTCGGCGCGACGAACGCGCGCACCCGCTACATGCTGAGCGGGTCGCAGCGGCTGTTCGGCAACTTCTCGCCGCAGTGGCTGCTGTACGGCGGCGAAGGCATCGCCCCGCAACTGGGCGTGAACGCCACCACGCTGATCGACGATGCGACGGTCGGGTTCCTCGAATACGCGATCGGCCGCGGCAGCGCGGTCGCCGATTTCTCGCAGGCCGCGTCGTCCTGGACCTCGAAGCTCGCGACCGGCGTCACCCATACCTTCGCGAGCAAACTGTCGCTGACGCTCGAATACGACTACGACGGCGCCAGCGCGAGCGCCGCGGCATGGCGGGCGCTGCAAGGCGACCCGTCGCGATACTGGCGCTATCGCGACTCGGCGAGCATCGCGCAGGAGCTGATGACGCGGCGCTCGCTGTTCGTCTATGCATCGATGCCCGACGTCTTCGTCCAGCATCTGGGGCTGACCGCGATGGCGCGCTACAACCTCGACGACCACAGCTACTTCACGTGGCTCGAAGCGCGCTATCACTGGCCGCGCACCGACTTTGCCGTGCAATGGCAGAGCAACCACGGCTCGGCGCGCAGCGTCTACGGCGCGCAGGCGCAAAGCGAGATCGTGCAGGCGATCGCGACGTTCTTCTTTTGAACAGGGAAACGACAGAAGCATGACCGTCGACACACATCATGCAAGACGCGCCCGGCGCAATGCGTCGGGCGCGGCAGGCAGCGTGACTGACGTCAGCGTGTTGCGGCGCGCGGACCGCGCTCACGCGGGAACGATAGGTGCGACCCTGCGGCCTGCCGGAATCGCGACGGCGCGCGACGTCCGTTTTAGCCGACGATCCGGCCGCACTCAGCGCGACTCGAGCGCGGGCCCGTCGCCTTCCTCCGGCGCACCGTTCGCATGACGGATGCAGCGCGTCACCACGTTGATCGCACGTCCGAGCGGCATGCCGACGAGCCCGCCCCAGACCGCGAACGACAGGGCCGCGAAGGCGCCGGTGGCCGCCCACGGCCGCGAGGTCGCGATCGCGTAATGAATGAACGTCTCGGCGGCGAACGTCAGGAGCAGCGTGACCAGCAGGCTCGCGTCGCCCGGCAAGCGCACGAGCATGCCTTCCGGCCCGGTCCTGAACTGCAGGCGCCAGCGGCGCGCGTGGAACCAGCCGCCCGCCGTGCCGACCACGAGCATCGCGACGGCCGCCGCGTAGGCGTCGGCGCCCGCCCGGGGAAACAGGTGGCCGAGGCTCGACAGGCCGAGACCGACGAACACGACCGGAAACAGGAGCGGACGCACGGGCCGGACTTCGCGCACGAAGCAGCGCTTCACGCCGATATAGACGAGCACGCAGAACAAGACGTAAACGTAGGCAGGGAAATGGGGCATGGTGAGCACCTGATCGGGAGCGCCGCAACCGGCGGACATGTCAGCGACTATAGCGATCGGCCGGACCACGCGCCGCGCGTTGCGATGAACGGTGGAAATCGCCCGATGAACGGCCCTCAGGTCCGGCGAACGTCCGTGCGAAGTGCCGCACCCGCGCCGCAGCCTGGCGCCGATCGCCGATCGCAATGCCGTCGCGAATTACGCTACCATCTCCGCAATCCGCTCCCGCTCGCTGCCATGCCAAGCAAGCCGTTCGCCTTCCTGTCGTTCGAACCGCACGTCGGCCCCGCACAACGGGGCCGCTCGCTGCTGGGGCTGTTCTGTTTCAATTCGGCGGTCGGGCTGATCTTCTGGGCGACGCGCCGCAACGAAGCGCTGCTGCCGTACCTGGTCGTCGCAAACGGCATCGGTTTCAGCGCGACGCTGCTCAGCGTCGCCATCGACCGCCTCGTGCGCGGCAAGCTCGCGCTGGTGCCGAAGATCCTGATCGTCGCGCCAGCCAGCGTGTTCATCGGTTTCGAGGTCGCGGCCTCCACGATCGGGCACGTCCCGCACCTGATCGGGCATGCGGGCGTCAAGGTCTGGCTGGCCTACGGCTCGTCGTTCATCGTCGCCGGCGCAGCCTGCGCGTTCGTCTCGGTGTTCGTGCAGGCCGCCCGCATGCGCACGTCGCTCGAGACACAGCGGCGCGAGGCCGCCGAGGCGCGCCAGGCCGAAACGGCCGCGCGGCTCGCGCTGCTGCAGGCCCAGATCGAGCCGCATTTCCTGTTCAATACGCTGGCGAACGTGCAGAGCCTGATCGAGCGCGATCCGGCCCGCGCCACGACGATGCTCGACAGCCTGAACCGCTATCTGCGCGCGAGCCTCGGTCGCACGCGCAAGGCCACCTCCACGCTGGGGGAAGAACTGGAACTGGTCGAGGCGCTATTGAAGATCGCGACGATCCGGCTCGGCGAGGAACGCCTGCGCTACGCGATCGACGTGCCGGAAGCGCTGCGGGCCCTGCCGCTGTCGCCGCTCCTGCTGCAGCCCCTGGTCGAGAATGCGTTGCTGCACGGCATCGAGCCGGCGGTCGACGGCGGCGAAGTCCGCATTCGCGGCACGCGCGACGGCGGCCTGCTCGTCCTGAGCGTGAGCGACACCGGCGTGGGGCTCGGCAACGGCGGCACGAAGCTCCACGGCGGCGTGGGACTCGCGAACATTCGCGCCCGGATGATCAGCCTTTATGGCGAGCGCGGCCGCGTGTCGGTCGGCGCAAACGCCGACGCCATGCGGGGCGTGACCGCAACCTTGCAGATCCCGATTGCCTGATATGCCGACAGCCCTGATCGCCGACGACGAACCCAACCTGTCCGCAGAGCTCGCCGCGCGCCTCGCGACGCTGTGGCCCGAGCTGGAGATCGTCGGGATGCCGCGCAACGGCGTCGACGCACTCGCCGAACTGAATGCAAAGCGCCCGGATTTCGCGTTCCTCGACATCCGGATGCCCGGCATCGACGGGCTGAAGATCGCGAGCCTCGTCCCGCACGTGCACGTCGTGTTCGTGACCTCCTACGACGAGTACGCGGTGCAGGCGTTCGACCAGTCGGCGATCGACTATCTGCTGAAGCCGGTGGCCGACGATCGCCTCCTCCGCTGCATCGTCAAGCTGCAGCGCGGTGGCCCGGCCCCCACCGACACCGAGCTCCTGGCCAATGCCGCCGAGCAGCGCGATGCGGCGCCCATTCGCTGGATCACCGTGGGCCTCCGGGACACA
>NZ_JAAGPB010000473.1:0-6352 GCF_017104585.1 Burkholderia sp. Ac-20392 | reverse complement strand
CGCCGGCGTCGGTCGCATGGGCGAACCCCGCGGCGAGTGCCGCGGCGCCGACGCTCAACGAAGCCGCAACGCGCGCGAGGCGGTGCAGGCCGTTACTGCGCACGGCTGGCCTCGCCGTTGCGTGCAGTCCCGTTCCACGGCGCGATCTTGAACAGCAGCAGCATGCCGGGAATCGCGAGCGCGGTGCACACGATGAAGTAGTCGAACCAGCCGATCTTCGCGACGATGAAGCCGCTCGCGGCCGACGCGAGCGTGCGCGGCACCGACGCGAGGCTCGTGAACAGCGCGAACTGCGTGGCCGTATAACGCGGGTCGGTCGTGCTCGCGATGTATGCGACGAACGCGGCCATCGTCAGGCCGGTGGTGAAGGTTTCGGCGCCGTAGACGATCGCGAGCGCGACGGTCATCGGGCTGAATTGCGGCGTGACGGCAATGCCGAACACCGACAGCGCCGACGCGATCGCATGGCTCGTCGACACGGTGAAGTCATAGAGCATCGCGAGCACCGGCGAACCGGGGCCGAGCTGCGCGAGCCACGCGAAGCCGAGCGTCGACACCATCTGCAGCGCGCCGAAGATCCACAGCCCGCGGCCGATGCCGATCTTCACGAGCCAGACGCCGCCGATGATGCCGCCGGCGACGCTCGCGACGAGCGCGGTGGTTTTCGCGACGATGCCGATCTCGGTGCGGGAGAAGCCGATGTCGAGGAAGAACGACGTCGACAGCGTGGTGGCCATCGTGTCGCCGATCTTGAACAGGAAGATGAACGCGATGACGAGCAGCGCGCCGGCCCAGCCGTCGCGCTGGATGAATTCGCGGAACGGCAGCACGATCGCGTCGCGCAGGTTGCGCGGCGGCGTGCCGACCACTTCGGGCTCGCGCACGACGAGCGTCATCAGGATGCCCGGCAGCATGAACGCGCCGGTGATCGCGAACACGACGTCCCACGGCAGGTGGTCGGACAGGATCAGCGCCAGCGAGCCGGGGATCAGCGCGGCCAGCTTGTACGCGTTCACGTGGATGGCGTTGCCGAGGCCCTGCTCGGTATCGCGCAGCAGCTCGCGGCGGTAGGCGTCGATCACGATGTCGGCGCTCGCGCCGAAGAACGCGACGAGCGTGGTGAGCGCGGCGACCGTCCAGATCGAGTCGCGCGGCGACACGAAGCCGAGCGCGGCGATCGCGCCCGCGACCAGCAGCTGCGTGAGCAGCAGCCAGCCGCGCCGGCGGCCCGGGCGCCAGCCGGGCAGGCGCGGGACGTAGCGGTCCATCAGCGGCGCCCACAGGAACTTCCACGTATACGGGAACTGGATCAGCGCGAACAGGCCGATTTCCTTCAGGTTCACGCCCTCGGAGCGCAGCCATGCCTGCACGAGGTAGACGAGCGTGAAGAGGGGCAGACCCGACGTGAAGCCCAGGAACACGCAGATCAGCATGTGCGTGTTCAGGTAGGCTCGCCAGCCGGGGTGATCCTCGTGAGCGGTGAGTGCGGGCGCCTCGTGTGGCGTTTTCGACATGGACTGGAACTGGATAGCGTTGACTGATTGCGGCGACAGCGCAGGCGGCGGCGCGGGTAGCGCAGCGGCGCGGCCGCACGTGCGTGCGGGCCGTCGGCGTCGGTCAACGGCTCCCCGGCTCAGCTGCGCTTGACGCGGTAGACAGCAAGACTACCACGCCAGTTCGCTCCCCATCGAATCGGTTGGCCTTCGTGCAGCACCACGCGGTCGAGGATCGTCACGCCGACTTCGGGCGCCAGCGCCTCGAAATCCTCGATCGTCAGCACCCGGACGTTCGGCGTGTTGTGCCACTGGTACGGCAGCGACTTCGACACCGGCATCCGGCCATTCAGCACCGACAGCCGGTGCGGCCAGTAGCCGAAATTCGGGAACGACACGATGCATTCGCGCCCGACCCGCGCGGTTTCGCGCAGGATCGCGGCCGTCTGGTGAATCGTCTGCAACGTCTGCGACAGGATCGCGATGTCGAAGCTGTGGTCCTCGAACAGGCGCAGGCCGTCTTCCAGGTTCTGCTGGATCACGTTGATGCCGTTCTTCGCGCTCGCGAGCACGCCCGCGTCGTTCAGCTCGATCCCGTAGCCGGTCACGTCCAGTTCTTCCATCAGCAGCGCGAGCAGCGAGCCGTCGCCGCAACCGAGGTCGAGCACCGTCGAGCGCGGCTCGACCCAGCGCGCGATCGTGCGGAAGTCCGCGCGCGCGGACAGGGAATTCAGCGCTTGCTGGTTCATGCACCCACCTCGTTGGCGATTCGTTCGTAATACGCGCGGATCAGGTTGTGATAGCGCGCGTCGTCGAGCAGGAATGCGTCGTGGCCGTGCGGCGCATCGATTTCCGCGTAGCTGACCGTACGCTTGTTGTCGAGCAGCGCCTTCACGATCTCGCGCGAGCGGGCCGGCGCGAAACGCCAGTCGGTCGAGAAGCTCGCGATCAGGTATTTCGCCTGCGTCTGCGCGAGCGCGGCCGTCAGGTTGCCGTCGAACGCCTTCGCCGGGTCGAAGTAGTCGAGTGCGCGTGTGATCAGCAGGTAGGTGTTCGCATCGAAGTAGTCGGCGAACTTGTCGCCCTGGTAGCGCAGGTACGACTCGACCTCGAATTCGACGTCGAAGCTGAAGTTGTACGCGTCGAGCGCGCCGTCGGCGCGGCGCAGTGCACGGCCGAATTTCTCGGCCATGTCGTCGTCGGACAGGTACGTGATGTGGCCGATCATCCGCGCGACGCGCAGGCCGCGCTTCGGCTTCACGCCGTGCGCGTAGTAGTCGCCGCCGTGGAAGTCGGGATCGGACAGGATCGCCGAGCGCGCGACCTCGTTGAACGCGATGTTCTGCGCGGACAGCTTCGGCGTCGACGCGATGTCGATGCAGTGCGCGACGCGCTCCGGATACATCAGGCTCCACGCGAGCGCCTGCATCCCGCCGAGGCTGCCGCCCATCACGGCGGCGAAGCGCTCGATGCCGAAGGCATCCGCGACGCGCGCCTGCGCGTGCACCCAGTCCTCGACGGTGACGACCGGAAAGCTTGCACCGTACGGTTTGCCGGTCGACGGGTCGATGCTCATCGGGCCGGTCGAGCCGAAGCACGAGCCGAGGTTGTTCACGCCGATCACGAAGAAGCGGTTGGTGTCGAGCGGCTTGCCGGGGCCGACCATGTTGTCCCACCAGCCGGTGCTGCGCGGATCGTCCGCGTAGACGCCGGCGACGTGGTGCGACGCGTTGAGCGCGTGGCAGACGAGCACCGCGTTCGAGCGCGCGGCGTTGAGTTCGCCGTACGTCTCGACGACGAGCTGATAGTTGCCGATCACGCTGCCGCTTTGCAAGCGCAGCGGTTCGGCGAAGTGCATGGTCTGTGGAGCGACGATGCCGATCGATTCCATTCGTTCCGCCTTATGACTGGGCAGCTAAATGGTGTCGGCGATGCGCGGAGTCGGAGATGCGCGGCTGACGACCTCTTTAGCCGCATTTGTAGTGAACCGCCGGGACAATGACGAATCAAGGCCCTGGCTGGTTCGCGCGCCCGCAATCGAGTCAGCAAATCGGCGCGTTTCTGGCTGCCGCCCGAGGGGCGACAGTCGGCAAAGTATAGCGGAAATTGCGGGGCGCGGATTCGGGCGTGCGGGCAGGGCGCCGCGCCCGCGCCATCTCACTGCAGGATCAGCCGCAAATGCGCGTCGGCCTGCTCGCCCGGCGGTTTCTGGAACCCGCCCTTCGCGAAGCGGTGCCATCGGCCGATCACGTAGCTGACGAGTAGGCTCGCCCGGGCGGCCGGGTCGTAGTCGGCCGGCAGCACGAACGGCGTCGCGCCGTCCGGCGGCGCGTTCGCCTCCGTGCGCGCGACGCGCAGGCATTGCTTGACGGTCGCCTCGATGCGGTCGAGCAGCTGGTTCACGCGCTCGGTGAGCCGCTCGTCCTCGCCGACCAGCGCTTCGCCGGTCAGCACGCGAGTCATGCCGGGGTTCTTCGCGGCGAAGTTGAGCATCGTCAGCGCGATCGTGCGTGCCTGCTGCACGCCGTTCGGCTCCTTCGCGACGATCTGGTTCACGAGCCCGAACAGCGCCTGCTCGATGAACTCGATCAACCCCTCGTACATCTTCGCCTTGCTGGTGAAGTGCCGGTACAGCGCGGCTTCCGACACGTCGAGCCGGGCCGCGAGCGCGGCCGTCGTGATTTTCTCGGGCTTGGGGGCCTCGAGCATCGCCGCGAGCGTCTGCAGGATCATCACGCGGCGCTCGCCCGGCTTCGGGCGGGCGCGGGTGGGTGTGGCCTGGCTTTCCGTTACGGCTTGGTCCTGCGGGTAAGTCGGCTGCATTTTTGTCGCCCCGATCGTGTGCCCAGTCGGAGCGATTTTAGCGAACGAATGCGTTGATCGACATAGTGCGGGCGACCGGTAGTCGGCAAATGGCCGGGCAGGTGGCCGGTGATCCAGACCGTACCGATGCCGAGGCGCTTGTAGCGCTTCAGGTGGCCGCGCGTATCCTCGACGAGGATCGCGTCGGCCATGCGTGCATTCGCGGTGCGCAGCGTCCGGCGCAGCATCGTGTGATCGGGCTTCGCGCGCCACGCGCGGCGGTCGCGCATGTGCTCGATCGCGATCACGCGCTCGAACAGCCGTTCGATCCGCAACTCGCGCAGCACCGCGCGCGCGTAGTTCTCCGGCGCGTTGGTCAGCACGAACTTGCGCCCCGGGAGTGCGGCGACGATGCGCGCCAGCCCGCGTTCGGCGCGCAGCATCGCGGGCAGGTCGGAAAACGTGTGGACCACGCGCAGGAAGTCGTGCGGGTCGATCGGATGATGGCGCGTGAGGCCGAGGAGTGCGGCGCCGTAGCGCTCGGTGTAGCCGTTGCGCAGGCGGTCGGCTTCGGCGCGCTCGACCTGCAGCGCGTCGATGATGTACTGCGTCATCGCGCGGTTGATCTCGGGAAAGATCGCGTGCGATGCGTGGTGAAGGGTGTTGTCGAGATCGAACAGCCACACCGGCGCGCCGGCGCGGGGCCGGCTGCGCGACACGCGCCGGCGCCGCAGCGGGGCCGGCAAGTCGGGTGTGGCGGTCTTGCTGCGTGCTCTCAATGCGAGCGGATCATCGTGCCGAACGGCTGCTCGGTCAGGATTTCCAGCAGCACCGAGTGCTCGATCCGGCCGTCGACGATGTGCACCGACTTCACGCCGCTCTTCGCCGCGTCGAGTGCCGACGAGATCTTCGGCAGCATGCCGCCGGAGATCGTGCCGTCTTCGAACAGTGCATCGATCTCGCGCGCGGACAGGTCGGTCAGCAGGTTGCCGTCCTTGTCCATCACGCCCGGGATGTTGGTCATCATCAGCAGCTTCTCGGCGTTCAGCACGGTGGCGAGCTTGCCCGCGACGAGGTCGGCGTTGATGTTGTACGACAGGCCGTCTTCACCGAAACCGATCGGCGAGATCACCGGGATGAATGCGTCGTCCTGCAGCGCTTTCACGACCGCCGGGTTGATCGCCTCGACTTCGCCGACCTGGCCGATGTCGATGTACTGGCCCGGGTTGTCGCGGTCCGGCATCAGCAGCTTGCGCGCGTGGATCAGGCCGCCGTCCTTGCCCGTCAGGCCCACCGCGTGGCCGCCGAAGTGGTTGATCAGCATCACGATGTCCTGCTGCACTTCGCCGCCCAGCACCCATTCGACGACTTCCATCGTCTCTTCGTCGGTGACGCGCATGCCCTGGATGAAGGTGCCGGCCTTGCCGATCTTCTTCAGTGCGTGATCGATCTGCGGACCGCCGCCGTGGACGATCACCGGATTGATGCCGACCAGTTTCAGCAGGATCACGTCGCGCGCGAAGCCTTGCTTGAGCCGCTCTTCCGTCATCGCGTTGCCGCCGTATTTGATGACCACGGTCTTGCCGTGGTAACGGCGGATGTACGGCAGCGCCTCGGCGAGGATTTCTGCTTTCAGCGTAGGGGCGATCTGCGAGAGGTCGATGGGCTCGGACATGGCGGCGGCTCTGGCTGGGAACGGTTGAAACACGGCGAATTGTACAGGAGTGGCGCAGCGCAGCATCGGGTTTTTGGACGGGCCGGAACACCGGCGGCACGACCCGGGCACCGCACGCGGCGGCCCGCCGGCTATGGCGCGGCGCGATGTGCGCCGCGATACGGGCAGCGCTGCGAGGGCGGTGGAGGCGAGGTGGTTCGCGGGCGTTCGCGATGGCCATCGGCCGAATGGCCGGCGTGCAAAATCCGTTCGCCGCGCTATGCTTGTCGCGTAGGGCGGCTTCCCGCCCGCTTGAGCGCTTCAGCCATGACCGATTCTGCCGCCGGCGCCCGTTCCACCCCGCGCCGCGCGCGGTGCCCGCACTGCGGGCGCAGCTTCGACA
>NZ_JAAGPB010000472.1:0-6458 GCF_017104585.1 Burkholderia sp. Ac-20392 | reverse complement strand
GCCGTCGCCGAGCCGGCGCGTGGCGCCTGAAGAGGAGGCGCGCCGGGCATGCCGAGTCGTTCGCGGCCGATGCCCGGCGTCCCGTTACGGTCAGTTCAACCCGGTGCGCTCGCCGACCCAGCGGCCGAAATCGCCGGCCATCTCCGCGGTCAGTTCATGGCCGGCCGCATACAGCCGCGTATCGTGCGCGACGCCGAGCGCCGTGAGTTTCGCGTCGGCGGTGTCGGCCCACGCGACGGGCAGCTTGTCGTCGGCGCGGCCGTGCACGATCAGCGCATGGAGCGGGCGAAGCGCATCGCGCGGCGCGATCAGCGGGTCGATTTCGGGCAGGATGCGCCCGCACAACACCGCGAATGCGGTGACGTCCTGCGGCGACGTGAGGCCGACGCTCGCGCTCATGATGCCGCCCTGGCTGAAGCCGGCGATCACCGTCGGCAACGCGGCGCCCGCGTCACCGCTGGCGTGGAAGGCGCGCAGCAGCGTGATCAGCTTGATACGGCTCGCATCCGCGCGGGCCGCGTCGATTTCGGGGCCGTTCGGGCCGAAGCGCACCGGAAACCAGGCGTGCTGGTCGGGCCCGAACGCGAGCGGGGCGCGCAGGAATGCGATCTCGATGCGCGGATCGATGACGTCGGCCAGGTTCAGCAGGTTGGTTTCGTTGCCGCCGACGCCATGCAGCAGCAACAGGCGGGCAGCGGGGCGGCCGGTGGCCGGGCGCAGCCGGTACTGGAGGCCCGACTCGGGATCGGTGGTCAGCGGCAGGACGTCGGTCATTGCATGTATCCGGAAAGGGGAGCGATGCGACAGTCTAGGGCGTGCGGACTGCGACGTGAATCGCCGGTGTGCGATTGATTGTTTCCTGTCTGGAATGAATGCGATGCCGCGAGCCGGGCGTACTTGCGTCGGCGGTGCCGCCGCAGCGCCGGGGCTTGTCATCTTCTACCGAACCACCGCCATCCAGCCACCCACGACCGGTGCGGAAAAGAACCCGAGCCCGGCCGCCGTATCAAGCGGCATCACGACGAGCGTCGGAAACAAGCTGATTGACTGACGGCGGCGGCTTTTCGCCGATGCTTGTCGTTGCTAAAGATCCGTCGTCGCTTGGGCGCGGGGAGCGTGAGCATCGTTGCGGCGCAGATGCGGTGTCTGCTCCACGTTCATGCCTTCCATCAGCTCGATCGTCGTGAGCGACTAGCGCCAAGCAGGAATATCCGTTCATTGAGGACTATCGAAAAATTGCGCCCTGACTAACCCGCATCGCTACACCGAAACAGCGGCGACGTTACAGCGCGCCATGCGCACGGTCGCGTACACGCATCAAGCACAGCACCCAGGACCGCTAGGGAAAACCATAGTGCGTTCTCGAAAGATCGAGTAAGCGCGCAGTCAGCTTCGCTCTTCAGAATCGCCACACTCATTCAAAAGCAAACCAGGAGACAGGCGATGCATGATGGGTTGGTGAAAAAAATCGAAGCGCATCCGAAGTATGCGCAGCTCAAGCGGCGGCGCAATACGCTCGGTATCTTCCTGACCGTGCTGATGCTGATCGTGTACTACGGCTACATCGCACTGATCGCATTCGACAAGTCGTTCCTCGCGAAGCCGGTGAGCACCGGCGTGACGAGTGTCGGCGTACCGGTCGGCATGGCGGTGATCGTGTTCACCGTCGTCATCACCGGCATCTACGTGCGCCGCGCGAACAACGAATACGACCAACTGACGCAGAACATCTTGCAGGACGTCGCCCAATGAAGAAGACTCTTTCGATGACGCTGGTTGCGCTGCTGGCCTCGCTCGCGTGCGGCGTGGCCGTCGCGGGCGGCGGCGATGTCGGGCAGACCGCCAAGCAGGCAACCAACACCACGGCCATCGTCCTGTTCGCGCTGTTCGTCGCAGGGACGTTGTGGATCACCAAGTGGGCGGCTTCGCGCACGCGTTCCGCCGCGGATTTCTACACCGCAGGCGGCGGCATCACCGGGTTTCAGAACGGCCTGGCGATCTCGGGCGACTACATGTCGGCGGCATCCTTCCTCGGCATTTCCGCTGCAGTGATGACGTCGGGTTACGACGGCCTGATCTACTCGATCGGCTTCCTGGTCGGCTGGCCGATCATCACGTTCCTGATGGCCGAGCGGCTGCGCAACCTCGGCAAGTTCACCTTCGCCGACGTCGCGGGCTACCGCTTCGAGCAGGGGCCGATCCGCAGCTTCGCCGCGATCGGCACGCTGGTGGTGGTGGCGTTCTACCTGATCGCGCAGATGGTCGGCGCGGGGCAACTCATCAAGCTGCTGTTCGGTCTCGACTACTGGGTGGCGGTCGTCATCGTCGGCGCGCTGATGATGGTCTACGTGCTGTTTGGCGGCATGACGGCCACCACCTGGGTGCAGATCATCAAGGCGTGCATGCTGCTCGCGGGCGTGACGTTCATGGCGATCATGGTGCTCGCGCAGTACGGCTTCAGCCCGGAGGCGCTGTTCGCCCATGCCGTGGAAGTCAAGACCGCGATCGCCGCGAATGCCGGCAAAGCGCCGGACGACGCGACCCGGATCGGGCTGTCGGTGATGTCGCCGGGCGGGTTCATCAAGGATCCGATCTCGGCCATCTCGTTCGGCATGGCGCTGATGTTCGGCACCGCCGGCCTGCCGCACATCCTGATGCGCTTCTTCACGGTGCCGGATGCGAAGGAAGCGCGTAAGTCCGTGTTCTGGGCCACCACCTGGATCGGCTATTTCTACGTGCTGATCTTCATCATCGGGTTCGGTGCGATCACGCTGGTGCTGACCAATCCGGAGCTGTCCGACGTGGCCAAGGGCGTGATCAAGGGCGGCGCGGGCACGGCCAACATGGCCGCGGTGCTGGTGGCCAAGACGGTGGGCGGCGACGTGTTCTACGGCTTCATCTCGGCCGTGGCGTTCGCGACGATTCTGGCGGTGGTCGCCGGGCTCACGCTGTCGGGCGCGTCCGCGGTGTCGCACGACCTCTACGCGACCGTCTTCAAGAACGGCAACGCGAATAGTGCCGACGAACTGAAGGTGTCGCGCATCACGACGCTGGTGCTCGGCGTGATCGCCGTGCTGCTGGGCATCGCGTTCGAGAAGCAGAACGTCGCGTTCATGGTGTCGCTGGCGTTTGCGGTGGCCGCGTCGGCCAACTTCCCGGTGCTGTTCCTGTCGATGATGTGGAAGGGCTGCACCACGCGTGGCGCGGTCATCGGCGGCTTCCTGGGGCTGGTCTCGTCGGTGGGGCTGACGATCGTGTCGCCGTCGGTGTGGGAAGCGACGCTCGGTTATCCGAAGGGTTCGGCGTGGTTCCCGTACACGTCGCCGGCGTTGTTCTCGATGACGATCGGCTTCGTGGGCGTGTGGCTGTTCTCGGTACTCGACACGAGCCTGCGCGCGAAGGCGGAGAAGGGCGCGTTCGCCGCGCAGCAGGTGCGTTCGGAAACGGGGCTGGGGGCGACTCGCGCCAGCAGCCACTGACCGGTCGTGAGCCAAATACGCCCGCCCCGGGGCTGACGATGCAGCACATCGCATCGTCGGCCCCAGGGCGGGCGGTATCGTTTTCATCCGTCGGTCGAATCTCGCTCCGGCAATAAAAAATCGCGAATTCGACTGAATTCGTCGATAATGCGCAAACGTTTTACGAAAGCCCGGTTGCGGTTAATTCGCGGATTAAATAAATAAAAATAAAATATCCGGATCTGGAATTTCAAGGCCGCGCAGGATCGCCGTTCGAAGCCTTGTGGCACGAGGTTAACGGCAGATTCAGGCAATACTTTAGGGCTCTTTCGTCACAATTATTCATTTCATTTTTATCAATGAACAATTGATTTCTGGTCATCGGAGCGTCATACACCATCCCCGATAATTCGGCGCTCACATTCTTTCAATAGACCAAACGGCGATCGAAGCCGAATCGCTGCGGGGAGCTGTACTCATGACCATCCGTCATCGCATTACGCTGCTAGTCGTCCTGACGTTCTTCGCGCTGTCCGCGATCGGCATCTATGCCGTGTACCAGACGCGCAAGAGTGCGTCCGAGGTACGTCAGGTTACCCAGGGAATCGTGCCGAGCGCGCTCGCGTCGGCGGATCTCGTCGCCGATGTGAAGAACATCCAGATCGCGACGATGACGCTCATCTATGCGCCCGACGCGAACACTGCCGCGCAGGCGCGCGACGAGCTGAAGGCGAAGCAGGGCGCGCTGCGCGCCGCACTCGACGTGCAGGCGAAGTCGGCGGTCGGCCAGGCGCAGGTCGGGCTCGTCTCGCAGGCGAAGGAGAGCGCCACGAACTATTTCGCGGCGATCGACGACACCGTGAAGATGAAGGCCGACGGCAAGCCCGAGATGGCGCAGGCGTACCTGTTCGCGAACGTCGCGCAGTATCGCGACGAACTCGAAAGCATCGTCGACACGCTGCGCGTCGAGAAGAACCGCCAGAAGGACGACGCGATCAACGCGCTGAACGGGATGCTGTCGACGACGGCGACTGCGATCGCGGGCGTCGCCGGCACGGTGATCGTGCTGCTGACCGCGCTCGGCCTGCTGCTGTATCGCCAGATCACGCGCCCGCTGATCGGGATGCAGACGGCGATGAGCGAGATCGCGACGAGCCAGGATTTCACGCGCCGCGTGCCGGTGGGCCGGATGGACGAAATCGGCCATTCGATCGTCGCGTTCAACGGGATGATCGAGAAGATCCAGGAGAACTCGGCGCAGCTCAAGCAGAAGACGGCCGACATCCAGGCGATGCTGCAGAACATGCAGCAGGGGATCCTGACCGTCGTCGAAGGCGGCGTCGTGCATGCGGAGTATTCGGCGTACCTCGAAACCATCTTCGAGACGAGCGACATCGCGGGCCGTGACCTGATGGCGCTCGTGTTCGACGACTCGAACATCGGTTCCGATGCGCGTTCGCAGGTCGATGCGGCCGTGCATGCGTGCCTCGGCGAAGACAGCATGAACTTCGAGTTCAACGAGCACCTGCTGGTGAACGAGGTCGCGAAGCGGATGCCGGACGGCCGCGACAAGTGGCTCGACCTGAGCTGGTCGGCGATCACCGACGAGACCGACACGGTCGTGCGCCTGATGCTGTGCGTGCGCGACGTGACCGAGATTCGCGAGCTGACCGCGCAGGCCGGCGAGCAGCAGCGCCGCCTCGAGATGATCGGCGAGATTTTGTCGATCAGCCAGGACAAGTTCCACGACTTCGTGCACAGCGCGAAGGGCTTCCTCAGCGAGAACGAGCGGATGATCCGCCAGCACGAGCGTGCCGATCATTCGATCGTCGCGGCGCTGTTCCGCAACATGCACACGATCAAGGGCAATGCGCGCACGTACAGTCTCCAGCACCTGACGAACATCGTCCACGAAGCGGAGCAGGCGTACGACTCGCTGCGCCGCGCGGACGGCGGCCCGGAATGGAACCGCGACGCGCTGATGGACGACCTGGCGCGCGTGCGCGAGGCGGTCGAGCACTACGCGACGATCAACGCGGTCACGCTCGGCCGCAGCGGCGAAGCGGTGCAGGGCGCGGACTTCCTGATGGTCGAACGCGCACATATCAGCGAGAGCCTGCGCGTGCTCGACGGCGCCGATCCGGCGAACGCGGCCGACTGGCATGCAGCCCGCGACGCCGTGCGTCGCATGCTGAGCCAGCTCGGCACGCAGGGCATCGGTGACGCGCTCGGCGGCGTGATCGAGTCGCTGCCGTCGCTCGCGGCCGAACTCGGCAAGCCGGCGCCGGTCGTGCATATCGACAGCCACGGCCACCGCGTGCGCAGCGAAATCGCCGCGACGCTGAAGAACGTGTTCATGCACCTGCTGCGCAATTCGATGGACCACGGGATCGAATCGTCCGACGAGCGGCGCGCGGCCGGCAAGGCGGTATCCGGCACGATCGACATCGCGGTCGGCGTGGGCGGCGGCGAGCTGTGGTTCGTGCTGAGCGACGACGGCCGCGGCCTCGCGCTCGACCGGATTCGCGGCATCGCCCGCGAGCGCGGCTGGATCGATGCCGACCACGACGCGGCGCTGTCCGACGACGCAGTGGCCGAGCTGATCTTCCGGCCGGGGTTCTCGACCGCGAATGCCGTGACCGAAGTGTCGGGCCGCGGCGTCGGCATGGACGCGGTGCGCAACTTCCTGAAGCGCGACGGCGGCGATATCGCGCTGCGTTTCACCGACGATCGCGTCGGCGCGCCGTATCGCGGGTTCGAGACGATCGTGTCGCTGCCGGCCCGCTTCGCGGCGGACGGCGCCGCCCAGGGCGTCGCGCACGAACGTGCGCGCAGCGCGGATATCGGCACGGCGGAGTGACGACGTGATGGTGCAGGCGTGGATGATCCAGATGGCCGCCGCACTGGCGGGCGGTGTCGTCGTCGCAATCGTGGCGGCGGTCGTGTTTCGTGTGACGCGCAAGCGCCTCGTCGCGGCGCTTGAACGCGATACGGCGCAGA
>NZ_JAAGPB010000043.1:0-33534 GCF_017104585.1 Burkholderia sp. Ac-20392 | reverse complement strand
CGCGGCGCCGGCGCGCCGTCCGGCTATGCCGATCCGCAAGGCGCGCTGCCGCTGCGCGAAGCGATCGCCGACTACGTGCGCCGCTCGCGCTCGGTGCGCTGCGATGCCGACCAGGTCGTGATCACGAGCGGGACGCAGCAGGGGCTGCATCTCGCGAGCCAGGTGCTGCTCGGCGCGGGCGATCAGGCATGGGTCGAGAATCCGGCCTATCGCGGCATCACCGCGCTGCTCGACAGCACCGGGCGGCGCGACGCGATGGTGCGGGTGCCGGTCGACGCCGACGGTATCGACGTCGACGCCGGCATCCGTCTCGCACCACATGCGCGGGTCGCTTTCGTCACCCCGTCGCACCAGTATCCGCTCGGCATGCCGCTCAGCATGGCGCGGCGCAATGCGCTGCTCGCGTGGGCGCGTGCGCAGCGCGCATGGGTGGTCGAAGACGACTACGACAGCGAGCTGCGCTACGAAGGCCATCCGTTCCCGTCACTGCAGGGGCTCGACCCCGATCGCGTGATCTATCTCGGCACATTCAGCAAGATCCTGTTTCCGTCGCTGCGGCTCGGCTACGTGATCGCGCCCGCCGATCTCGTGCCCGCGTTCTGCGGCGCCCGCGTGCTGATGGATCGCCATGTGCCGACCGCCGACCAGCACGTGCTGGCCGCGTTCATCGCGGAAGGCCATCTCGACCGCCACATCCGCCGCGTGCGCGGCGTGTACCCACCGTACTTTTTCTGGACCGCAACAATGGCAAGACGAAGGCTGCCAAAGAGTTTGCGGTTGGTTGCGCGACCGGGGTACATCCGGATCATCCACGAATGGAAGAAGCGGCCGACGGTATAGCTTAAATCTGCCGTGCAGGTCGGATTGCTTTGCAGCGGTTCGTCGCTGTTGAGGAATGTAATGAAATTTTCGATACCCAGGTGACACATCTGGTAGCTCTGGTGCGCGTGAGGCTTCCCTCCGAAGTGCAAGCCGACGCCGAAAAGCAATTGCTGAATCAGGAAGCGATGGTGTGGATACATGTCGGCGAGTGCCGACAGATCGCGGGTAAAGACTGGCCTCCGTGGATTATGTGTCTCGTACCGCATCACGAGGCTTACCGCGTTGAAGTCTGGCAGGCGATTGCGCTCATTCCTACGCTCGGTCAGGCTGACGGCGTCGTTGGGAAGTCCGGTAACGGTTAGGACCCGCTTCTCAGGCTTTTGGACGATCTCAGCGCTTAGTTTGGCGAACGGTCGAGGTCTCTTGGCCATAGCATCTATCCATGCAATATCGACAGATCAATGTTTCTACACCACAAATGAGACAAAATAGTCACACATCGATTACAGACATATAACCGGCCTCGCCCCGCACTTCGCGGTGCAGTTGCGCAAATGGCTGATCGCGTGGGCCGATCGCAACAACTACGATCTGTACTCCGACGGACTCGTCGTGCGCACGACGCTCGACGCGCGGCTGCAGGACATGGCAACGCAGGCACTGA
Source organism: Burkholderia sp. Ac-20392 (assembly GCF_017104585.1). NCBI lineage: Bacteria > Pseudomonadati > Pseudomonadota > Betaproteobacteria > Burkholderiales > Burkholderiaceae > Burkholderia > Burkholderia sp. Ac-20392. The sequence goes on along the minus strand of NZ_JAAGPB010000043.1, from coordinate 32,048 downwards.
CGCGGCAGACCGAACGGCTGCAGGCGATCGCCGACAGCGCGTGGCGCGGCCCGTCCGGCTGCGGGCTGCGCAACGAGCTGTTCCGCGGCTTCATCCGCCAGACACCCGACTATCGACAGGCACGCGACACGGGGCTCACCGATGTCGCGGCGCTGAAGCAGCTCGGCGCCAATCGGGCATTCATGCGCACGCTGTGCGAGCGCAAGACGCAGGTGCAGGCCGGCTTCGTCGCGATCGATCCGCGCAACGGCGCAATCCGCGCGTGGGTCGGCAGCCCCGATTTCGGCAGCGAACCGTTCGATCACGTCTCGCAGGCGCGGCGCCAGCCCGGCTCGACGTTCAAGCCGTTCGTCTATGGCGCCGCGTTCGCGGACGGCATGCGGCCGGGCGACACGTTCGTCGACCGCCCCGTGGCGATCCCGATCGACGGCCGTGCGGTCTGGCGCCCGACCGATGCCGAGCCGCCGACCGATGAGCCGATGACGCTGCGTGATGCACTCGCGCTGTCGCGCAATCGCATCACCGCGCAGGTGATGCAGCACGAAGGCGCCGCGAAGGTCGCGCAGCTCGCCCGTGCAATGGGCGTGCGCGAGAGCCCGCTCGACGCGGTGCCGTCGCTCGCGCTCGGCACGAGCCCCGTCACGTTGAAGGAGATGGTGTCCGCGTACGGCACGATCGCGAACCGCGGCGTGTACGTCGCGCCGCAGATGATCACGCGCATCGAGGATCGCGACGGCAAGGTGCTCGCGGCCTTCGGCAGCGCGCCGCCCGAACGTGCGTTGCCGGAGCCCGCGGCGCAGACGCTGGTCGACGTGATGCGCGACGTCGTCGATCGCGGCACCGGCGCCGACATCCGTTCGCGCTACGGAATCCGTGTCGACGTCGCCGGCAAGACGGGCACGACGCAGGACAACGCGGACGGCTGGTTCATCCTGATGCATCCACAGCTCGTGGCCGGCGCGTGGGTCGGCTTCGACGACGGCAGCGTGACGCTGCGCAGCGACTACTGGGGCGCGGGCGCGCACAGCGCGCTGCCGATCGTCGGCACGTTCTACGATGCGGCGCTGCGCGCGCGGGCGATCGATCCGCACGCGCAGTTCTCGCCGGACTTCCGGCCGCGCAGCGCACCGGCGCCGCGGCGACGCGCGCCGCATCCGGGCCTGTTCGACTGGTTGAGGTTCTTCCGCTGATCGGGGTGCCGACGGGCCACGCCGGCGACCACGACAGCCGTCCGGCCTAACGAAGCGTCGTCGTCGCGTGCCCGTCCGCGTACAGCCATACGGGCACGCCGTCGTCGCGCAATGCGGCGACCGGTTCGCCCATGCTCCAGTTCTGCGCGACCGCGACACGGCGGACGAACCATGGCATCAGCATCGCGTGTCCGGCGGCGTCGCGATCGTCGTCGAACAGCGCATCGTCACCGATCCGCGTGTAACGCGCCGGATGCAGCACGGTGCCGTCCGCGCGAAGCACCGTCGCCCGCACGTCGTTGTCGCCCTCGTCCTGCACACAGGCCAGCCAGCCGTGATCGACGCCCCAGAACAGGCCGGCCACGTCGTCGTAGCGCCCGTGCACGACCGTCGCGCCCGTCTCGAGATCGCAGATCGCGAGTCGCACCGGCTCGCCCGGCAGGACGCCGATCGCGTAACGCGTGAACAGCTCGCCCGGCACGGCTTCGTCATCGGGCAACCACGGCAGCGCACCCATGTTGACGAAGTCGAACGGTGCAAGCACGCGGCCCTGCCCGTCGACGATCGAGCAACGCCCGTCGTCGCGCCGAACGATGTGGCGGATCGCGCCGAGCTCGGTCAGCATGTCCGTGCGTTCGTCGTCGGTCAGCCTGGCGACTTCCGCGTAATGCGGCTCGACGACGACCCGGCCCTTCGCATCGACCAGGCCGACGTGGCCGTTGCGCTGCGCGAGGAAGGCGCCGCATTCAGACGACCATTCGAGCACGTCCCACTCGGGCTGCGCGCGCCATTGCCCGTCGCGCCCGATCAGCCCCCACCGCTCGCCTTCGGAGACCGCCGCGACGGTGCCGTTCTCGAATTCACGCGCATCGTCGAAACGCGGCGGAATCACCCATGCACCGTGCGTGTCGACGAAGCCCCAGCGGCCGTCCAGGCTCGCGGACGCGACCCCGCCGGTGAAATCGCCGAAATCGTCGAGCGACGGTTCGAGCACCCACGTGCCGTCCGTGCGCACGAGCCCGAACCGCTCGCCGACGCGCACGCATGCGACGTCGCCGCTGAAATCCCACACGGCGTCGAATGACGGTTCGCGCACGATCCGCATTTCGTCGCCGTCGCCGTCACCGTCGCGGTCGACATCGCCATCGGCGAACAGCAGGCCGACCTTCCCGTCGCGCGCGGCCCACAGCAACCGGTCGTCACGCGCGCCGCTCGTCCACAGGTTCGTCCACTCGGGCGGCACGATCACGCGCCACGCGTCGTCGGTTTCACGCCGCACGCCCCACAGCCCGTTGCGGGCGCGAAAGCTGAACGTGCCGTAGCCGAGCCAGTTGCCGTGCACCTCGCCGGCATCGAACATCTCGGCAAACATCACGCCGCGCGGCGGCTCCTGACGGATGAAATAGTGATGCGACATGCAGCCGAACCCGAAGCCCCACGCCCAGTCGCGCCAGTCGGGCGGCGACTCGATCTCGAGCGCATCGCGCACGCCGCGCGCGTCGCGGAAATCCATGCAGTTCGCGACCTGCCACCACAGGCGCGTACAGGTATCGCGTTCCTGGTTGATGTAGTCGTCCGGATCGCCGCCGTCGAGCCACGACAACTCGTCGAGATTCGCGGAAAACCGTGGTGCGCCGTGCGCATCGCCAAGCGCATCGATCGACTCGCCGAGATGGCGCACGACCGCATCGAACTGGCGCGCGAGCGCCGGATCGTCGCCGGGCAGCGGGTGCGCGACGACGAACGCCGCGAGCCGGCTGAGTCGCGCATGCGCGGCGCGCGCGTCGCTGGCGAGATTCGGCGTGCCGGCATCGCCGAACACGCGCTGATCAGTAATCGCGTCGCCCGCACCGCCGTTGGCGAGCAGTACGCGCCACAGCAGCGGAAAGTGATTGTTGGATTCCGCGAGCGCGATCGTTCGCTCGTCGTCGCCGTCACCGGCCTGCAGATACAGCCATGATCGATTGCCCATCGGAAGGGTCGCCCTCGTCTTTATAGTTGCTGTTGTCGTGTCGGCGCTCATTATAGGAGCGCGATGACGAAGGCAGTTGCCTTTGCCACGCCCGGCACCGGATTAGTCCACCCGGACGAAGCGGAGCCGCTGCGCGACGTTCACGATCGGCGTCATCGTTCAACGACGGTGGAGGCCGCATGACCCACAGCGCAGTCGCGATCGCGAACCTGCTGTACCGCTACGCGGAATTGCTCGACGCCGGCGACCTGCCGGGTGTCGCCGAGCTGTTCCGGCACGCGCGCATCAAGACGCAGGAAGGTGCGCCGACGATCGGCGCGGATGAACTGCTCGCGCTGTTCAGCGCGAGCGTAAAGCGTTACGCGTGCGGCACGCCGCGCACGAAGCATGTGGTGAGCAATCCGATCATCGAGATCGACGAAGCCGCGCATTGCGCGACGGCACGCTCGTACTACACGGTGCTGCAGGCCGTCGACGGGTTCCCGCTGCAACCGGTCGCGGCGGGCCGCTATCACGACGCATTCGAACGCGTCGACGGGGTGTGGCGCTTTTCGTTCCGCGATTACACGCTGTTCGATTTCGCAGGCGACCTGCGCTACCACCTGAACCTGAACGAGGCGCCGGCTGGTTGACGCTACCCCCGGCGCATAACGCAGCCGCGCTCAGCCCGCCGCGAGCGTGGCAGCAAGCGCGTCGAACTCCGGCGCCCACGCCGCACGCCACGCGGCCTTCGTCGCATCGTCCACCCATGCACCGTCGATCCCGTTCAGCATGAACTGCTTAAGCTCGGCCACGGTGAAGCCGAAATGGCTGAACATCAGCTCCCACGCTTCGGACGGATTGACCTTGTGCAACGTCGGATCGTCGGTGTTCGGATGGATCTTCAGCCCGAGGCCCGGCATCTTGCGCATCGGGTGCAGCTCCGCCCATTGCTCCGGCGGCAGCGTGCGCAGGTAGTACGAATTCGTCGGCACGACGGTGAAGACGATCCCGCGTTCCGCATAGCGCGCGCACAGCGCCGGGTTGTCGACGATCGTATAGCCGTGATCGACGCGATCGACCTGCAGCAGATCGACGGCCGTCTCGACGTTGCGCCACGGCATCCCGAACTCGCCCGCATGCGCGGTCGTGCGAAAACCCGCCGCGCGCGCATTACGGTAAGCCTTCCAGAACAGTTCCGGCGGCCGGTCGTTCTCGCGATAGTCGATCCCGAGCCCCGCGACTTCGTCCGCGCGGTTCGCCTTCATCCATTCGACGATCGCCACGGCTTCGTCGGGATCCTGCTCCCGGTCGATGCTCGGGATCAGGCGCGCGCCGATCCCGAAGTCGCGCGCGGCATCGCGGATCGCCGTCACGATCGCCGCCTGCGCGTCCGCATACGCGATGCCCGATACGCGCACCGTGCCCGTCGGATTCCAGAAGAATTCCGCATGCCGGACGTTGTGCGCGGCCGCATCCTCCAGATACTCGTATGCGATCCGCCGCAGGTCGTCGGGCTGCGTGAGCAGATACTTGTCGAGCGCGCGCAGCACGTGCAGCACGCCGACCGGCTTTTCGCCGCGCGCATAGAACGCGTCGATCTCCGCGCGCTCGATCGGCGCGCCGCTGCGCTCCGCGAGCGCGACGAACGTGTCGTGCCGCACCGCGCCGAGCAGGTGACAATGCAGCTCGACCTTCGGCAGCGCGTGGAAGAAGGCCCGATGGGCCTGCGTGATCTCGATGCCCGTGCGCGCGGCCGGGACGTTACCTGGTGTTCCCTTCATTTCAGTCTCTTTTTCGGTAGTGCCGATGCGTCGTGAATGCCGTCTCTCAGTGCGGCTTCACGACGGTCCAGAAGTAATAGCCGAGCGGAATCGCGAGCACGACGAGCCCCCACGACACGTCGCGCCAGCGGCCGGCCAGCAGCTTGACGAGCACGTAGCACAGCAGCCCGCCCGCGATGCCGGTGCCGAAGCTGTTCGACATCAGCGTGAGCAGCACCATCGACATCACGGGCAGCGCATCGGTGAAGTCGTCGAAATGCGTATGGCGGATCGTCGCGAACATCGACAGCCCGATCAGGATCAGCGCCGGCGCGGTCGCCTCTTTCGGGATCGCGAGCGCGACCGGCACGAACAGCAGCATCGCGGCGAACAGCACGGCCGCGGCCAGCGACGACAACCCGCTGCGGCCGCCGGCCTCGACGCCCGCCGCCGATTCGATCAGCGCGGTGAGCGCGGGAATGCCGAACACGGGCCCGATCGTCGCCGCGAGCGAATCGACGAGGAACGGCCGGTTGATGTTCGGCAGGTTGCCCTGTTCGTCGAGCAGGTTCGCCTTCGCGCCGACCGCGAGCGCGGTGCCGAGCGTCGAGAAGAATTCGGCCGCGAAGAACGCGAACAGGTACGGCGCGGCCGCGAGGCTCAACGCGCTGCCGATGTCGAGCTTGAACGCGATCGGTGCAATGCTGTGCGGCAGCGACACGAACGACGCGGGCAGATGCGTGACGCCGAGCGGCACGCCGGCCGCGGCCGCGACGAGGATCGCGATCAGGATCGCGCCGGGCACCTTGCGCGCCTGCAGCACGATCGCGACCGCGAGGCCGATCAACGCGACGAGCGCGCCCGGCCGCGAGAAATCGCCGAGCGCGAACGCGTTGGTCTTCGCGTTCGCGACGACCATCCCCGCATTGCGCAGCCCGAGCATCGTGACGAACAGCCCGATCGACGCGCCGAGCCCGAGCTTGATCTGCACCGGTATCAACCGCACCACCACGCCGCGCGCACCGAGAATCGTCAGCAGGAAGAACAGCACGCCCGATACGCAGGCGATGCCGAGGCCCGTCTGCCAGCCCACGTGCTCCGTCGTCGCGAGCGTCACGCCGATGATCACCGAGCCGCCGATGCCGGGGCCGACGAGGAACGGCAGGTTCGCGTAGAGCCCCATCAGCGTCGTGAACAGCACGAACACGATGATCGTCGCGGTCGTCGCCGCGCCGCGCTCCATCCCGCCCGTCGCGAGCAGCGACGGGATCACGACGAGCAGGTACGCGGCCGCGAGAAACGACGTGACGCCCGCGATCGTCTCGGTGCGCACGCTGGTGCCGCGCGCGGCGAGCGCGAAGCGGCGTTCGAGCCAGTTGGCCGGCGCTCGCGCCGGCATCGTGTCAGTCGCTGACATGGTGGTTCTCCTGTGATTCCGAATATTGTCCTGTGTCGATTCACGCAGCGCGGTCTTATACTGCCGCGTACCGCATCCCGACCGTTATTGCCCGATGTCGTCCGACCGCTCGTCGCTGCTGCCCGCACTCACGCTGCGGCAAGTCCAGCACTTCGTCGTGCTCGCCCACGCACGCAGCTTTACGCAAGCCGCGCAGGCGCTGTCGCTCACGCAGCCCGCGCTCACCGCGTCGATCCGCCAGATCGAGTTCCTGCTCGGCGGGCGCCTGTTCGCGCGCTCCGCGCACCGGCTCACGCTGACGTCCGCCGGCGAAGCCGTGCTGCCGCTCGCCGAACGCCTGCTCAACCAGGCGCGCGGCACCTTCGACGACATGACGCGGCTCATCGGCGAACGCATCCAGACCGTGCGCATCGCGTTCATCCCGTCGGTCGCGGGCCGCCTGCTGCCCGCGCTCAACGCACTGCGCGACGCCCATCCGACGCTGCGCTTCACGCTCACCGACCTGCCGAACAGCGCGCTCGTCGAAGCCGTGCGCGACAGCGTCGCGGATCTCGGCATCGGCGTGCGCGAGCCGGACAGCGACGACGGCACGCTGCGCTACCGGCAGCTCTTCGAGGACGAGATCGTGATCGTCGTGCGGCATGACGATCCGCTCGCCCGCGCGAAGAGCGTCACGTGGGCCAAGCTCGTCGATCGCGAGCTCGCGGTGTTCGTGCGCGGCAGCGTCAGCGAATCGCTGCATCGCACCGGCGGCGCCGAGAAGCTGCGCCTGAACGTCACGTACCGGATGGAATACACCGAGCCGCTCTACGCGCTTGCGCGCAACGGCCTCGCGACCGCCGTGCTGCCGAGCCTCTACACGATGCATCTGCACGACCCCGAACTCGTCGCACTGCGCGTCGACAAGCCGCGCGTCACGCGCGCGATCTCGCTGATCTCGCTCGCCGGCGACGATCGCGGCCCGCACGTGCGTACCTGCCGCGAGTGGATTGCGAAGCACATCTGATCGCGTTTACGTTCACGTTCACGTTCACGTTCACCGCTCATTGTTCGCCGCGCGACTGCCCGCGTTCAGGGCAGCTTCGCGATGCGCTCGACGAGCGCTGCGTAGAAGCGGTCCGCGTCGACCTCGTTGATCCACGTCGCATTCGCCGCGCGGCCGCTACGTCCGTTCCAGTCGACGACGGTCTCGCCGAGCGTCCACTGCCCGGTCGTCTCGACCATCACGTTCACCTTGCGGCCGCCGAACAGCGTCGGATCGACGAGATAGCCGACCGCGGTCGGGTCGTACATCGGCGCGTCTTCGACGCCGCGCCGCTTCTTGTTGTACGACAGCTCGGCATCCATGATGTCGGCAACGATCGCGCCGCAGCGGTTGCCGAGCGCGCGGAACGGCGCGACGCGCGCCGGCGTGATCGGCGCCTTCACCGCGACGTCGCGCGGCAGCACGACGATCGGCACGCCGCTGCCGAATACGACTTCGGCTGCTTGCGGATCGACGTAGATGTTGAATTCGGCGGCCGGCGTGATGTTGCCGCGCTCGAAGAACGCGCCGCCCATCAGCACGATTTCGCGCAGCGCGCCGCGAATCTGCGGCGCTTCGACCAGCGCGGTCGCGATGTTCGTCAACGGGCCGAGCGCGCACAGCGTCACGCTCCCCGGCGCCGCACGGCTCAGCGTATCGACGAGATACGACACCGCGTGCCCGGCGGCAAGCGGCGCGCGCGGCTCGTGCAGTTCGACGCCTTCGAGCCCCGTCTTGCCGTGCACGTTCGCGGCCGTCACGAGGTCGCGCACGAGCGGACGCGGGCAGCCTGCGTAGACGGGCAGCGTCTTCGTGCGGCCGGCCCAGTCGCGGATGATCCGCGCATTGCGTTCGGTCAGGTCGAGCGGCACGTTGCCCGCGACGGCGGTCAGCGCGCGCACGTCGAGCCGGTCCTGCGCGCCCAGCGCGAACAGGATCGCGATGGCGTCGTCCTGCCCGGGGTCGGTATCGATGATCACCGTGCGGCGCGCGGCCTCGCCGCCGGCCGCGAACGCGCCCGTTTCGGGCAGCAGCGCGGTGCCGGCCAGCGCGGCGGACAGTTTCAGGAAGGTGCGGCGGGATGCAATCGGATGGGTCATGATCTGGCGCTCAGAAAACATGCCGGACGCCGAGCGTCGCCATCATCTGGCGCGTGCTGGTCGAGCGCGCGTACGCGAAGATCTGCGCATGGTCCGCGTCGCCGGCCGCCTGCTGCGCGATCACCGTCAGCGCGACGTCGGTGCGTTTCGACAGGTAGTAATCGGCCTGCAGGTTCACCTGATGCCATTTCGGCCGCTTGTCGATCACGTCGTACTTGCCGTTCGTGAACGCATACGCGGCGCCGAGAAAGAGCTGCGGCGTCATCGTGTAGACGACGTTCACGCCGAGGTTCTGCAGGTGCAGGTGCGTATTGTCGAGGTAATCGTAGCGCACGTCGGTAAACATCGCCGCGAACTGCGCGCGGCCGATCGTGTAGAAGCCGCCCGTGCCCGCGATCCGCTGCCGGCTCGCATACGCCGCGGGCGACATCGCGCTCTTGCTGAAGATCAGCAGCGGCGACGCATAGTCGTTCGCGATCGCGCCGTCCTGGTTCGTCGCGCTATACGGATGGTTGTACTGCGCATAGACCGCGCTCCAGCGCAGCGGGCCCTGCTCGTAGCCGAGCCCGAAGCTGTATGCGCTGTTGTTCGCGAAGCCGGTCGCGTTGCTGAAGCCGTACAGCGCGGTGAATTTCAGGCCGTAGTAGACGGGGCTCACGTACTTCACCGAGTTCTGCACGCGGATGTCGTTGTAGCCGTTGTCGTTGTCGCCGATGTTCACGCCGTTGCTCGCGATGATCACGGGCCCGATGTAGTCGTGGATCGCGTCGTACTGGCGCCCGAACGTCAGCGAGCCGTAGGTGCGGTCGGCCAGGCCGACGTAGGCCATCCGCCCGAACTCGCGACCGTTCTGCGCGGCCGTGCCCGTCATCACGTTGAAGCCGTTCTCCAACTGGAAGATCGCGGACAGCCCCTGCCCGAGATCCTCCTTGCCCTTCAGCCCCCAGCGCGGGTTCTGGTTCGTGCCGGACAGCGCCTGCCAGGCGTTCTTGCCGCCCTGGTTGGTCGCGAACCCGACACCGGCCGAGATGAGACCGTACAGCGTGATGCTGCTTTGCGCACAGGCATGCGTCGCGAAGGCGCCGAGCATCGCGAGCGGGGCGAGCTTGTAGAGAGTTTTCATCGGGTCGTGTGATCGGTGGTGGTCCAGGCGCGGCAGGGTTCCGCGAAACTGGCCTCGACTATACGAACCCGGATCGGATAATAAAAGTTTGCTTTTGTTATAGTTCAATAAAACGGATTTATTCTCATCCAGATCGCTCCCGTGCCCGCCGTACCGCCCGTCAGTCCGCCGTGTCGCCGCCCTTCGGCAGCTTCGACCACGCCTTGCGCCCCGGCAACGGCGACCACGCCGGCCGTGTCTTGCGTGCGCTGTCGATCACGACCAGGTAGCGGCCCGCGATCGGCGTGATGTCGCGATCGCGACGCAGCACCCACAGCGACTTGCCGGCCTCGACGCGCGCCTGGTAATCGTCGTCGAGCAGGCCGTGCCGGTCGAAGAACGTGTTCAGCGATGCGGGAATCCGCACGCACCCTTTCGAGTGCCGGATGCCGAGCAACGATTCGAGACGATCGGGGTCGGTCGCATGCATCTGGAAGCGCATCGGCGACACGCCGCCCTTGCCCCACCCGCGCTCGCCGTCCACCCAGCCGAAGTCGTAGATGCGCATGTCGCGGCGGCCGTAGCCGCGAATGCCGTTCTCGTTCGTCGTGCCTTCCGCGCGGAAATCCATGTTGTCCGGCGAGTGATGGAACACGCCGAGCGGCGTCAGGAAATGGTCGTACTTGCCCGGCAGCCCGGTGCCGACCGGCGATGCGCCGATCATCATCCACGCGTTGGCCGGCGTCGCGCGAAAGTAGATGAACAGCGCCTGGACGGTCGACGCGCGGTCGACCATCGCGATGTATTCGCCGGCGAGGTCGCCGAGATCCGCATCGACGAGCGCCTTCTGGAGCCGCTCGCCGTACGCGCGCTGCTCGCTTGCGGGCACGCTCAGGCGCCGCGTGACTTCCTGTGTGAAGCGCTTGCGCATGTCGACCGCGCGTGCGGTCGCATTTTTCGCCTCTTCAGCCGACAGTGGCGGATGCTGGCGTGGCGGTGTCGGGGCGGGTGCTTCGGCCTCGCTGGCAGGCGTCGCGGAAGCGGCCGATGCAGGTGTGGCGGCGGAAGCAGCGGAAGCGGCAGAGGCCGCCGATGCGGCCGATGCCGGACTGGCAGGCTGCGCAGGATGCGCGTGCGATGCGGCAGGCGCGGGCTGCGCGGCCGCGGCTCCTGACAACGCATGTGCCGACGAAGCGGCATGCGCACGGGAAGCCGCCGATGCAGGCGACTCGACTGATGAGGATGACGTAGCGACAGGCGACGATGCGTCGGACGCCGCAAAGGCAGGCCGCTCGACAAGCACGGAGATCGGTAGCGCCGCAGCGAGCCAGATACACGCAGCGGAGGCACGGGCAAGACAACGCGGTTTTGCAAATCGCCGCGTAAAGCTGAAAAGCATCATACGTTCGAAGCCATCGGCCGATCCGGCCGCCGCATGCTGCTGTTGCGGGCGGCGCATCTTCCGCGCGAGCCATCGACACGTCCGGCGCATCGTGTGCGCCCGGCGCCGACGCCTCTTCGCGGCGGAGCCGTTCGCTGGTGCAACGCGGTCGGTCCGATGGCGGCTAATGAGTCGTCAGGCCCTTCATTTTACGCGTCCGCGCAAGAATCGGCAGCGGCTCAAGTCGCGGTTTCACCGTGGTTTTGCGCTTCGTCACGCTTTGTTTCAACTCGTTGCCGCCCGCTGTTTCGTTACGTGGCAATCTTGTTTGTTGGGCGTTCGAAATCGATACAGGAAGCGGTGTGTTTCGCTACGGCATGACTGCATTTTCAAATCGATTCGTATGCCAGAGCATTCCCGAAACACGGTACACAACGTATGCGCGATGCAATCGCCGTCGCATGGCGCGCATGCCGCACGAACCGCGCGACACGCGTGCGCAACCACCGATTACTTCGAGATGGTTTCCAGCGCAATGCCTTTCGTTCGCGGCCCCATGAACCCGATCGCGGCCATCACGATCACCATCGCGCCCGCGATGAACGCGAACACGCCGAAGGTGCCGAAGCCCTTCAGCACGGCCGCGATCACGAACGACGAGAAGATCGCCGAGAAGCGGCTCCACGAATAGACGAAGCCGACGGCCCGTGCGCGGATCGACGTCGGGAACAGCTCGGCCTGATACGCGTGGAAGCTGTACGACATGATGTTGCTCGCGAGCGTGAGGCCGATGCCGAGCACGATCAGGAAGGCGCCCACCGTCGTCTGGCTGAACAGCAGCCCGCAGACGACGATCGCCGCCGCCATCGCGACGATCACCGATTTGCGCTCGAAACGGTCGGCGATCACGAGGCCGATCAGCGGGCCGATCGGCGCGGCGAGTGCGATCACGCTCGAATACATCAGGCTCGACGTGATCGTGATGCCCTGCTTGATCAGCAGCGTAGGCACCCAGTTCGCGAAGCCGTAGAAGCCGACCGTCTGGAACACGTTGAAGATCGTCATCATGATCGTGCGGCTGCGATACGGCGGCACCCACATGTCGCGGAAACTGCCGCGCGGCGGCACGGGTTCGGCGGGCGCGGGCGGCGGCAGCGGGCGACCATATTCGGCTTCGACCTTCGCTTCGAGCGCGCGCATGATGCGATCGGCTTCGTCGACCCGGCCCTGCTGCGCGAGCCAGCGCGGGCTTTCCGGCAGTTCGCGGCGAATCCACCACACGAACAGCGCGCCGTGCGCGCCGATCAGCACGACCCAGCGCCAGCCATCGAGGCCGAACGGTGCGTGCGGCACGAGCAGGTACGCGAGGAACGCGACCACCGGCACCGCGACGAACCCGACCGCCTGCTCGCACGCAAATGCGCGGCCGCGAATCTGCTTCGGCACGAGCTCGGAGATGTACGTGCCGATCGTCACCATCTCGACGCCGAGGCCGAGACCGACGACGAAGCGCCAGAAGTTGAGCCCGGCCGCGGTGTCCTGGAACGCCATCACGACGTTGGCGGCCGTGTACCACAGCAGCGACCACGTGAAGATCGCGCGGCGGCCGAAGCGGTCGGCGAGGAAGCCGCACGCGATCGTGCCGATGAAGAGGCCGGAAAACAGCGCGGCGATGAAACTCGCGACGCCCGTGGTGCCGAACAGGCCGTGCGTCGTCGCGGAGAGAATCCCGCTTTTCACGAGGCCGGGGGCGACGTAGCCGCTATAGAGCAGGTCGTAGAGCTCGAAGAAGAAGCCGAGGCTCAGCAGGACGACGAGCTTCCAGACGGTGCGGGTGGGCGGCAGGCGGTCGAGGCGGGCCGAGATGGAGCCGGGGTCGATCGCCGCAGGGTGCGCGGCGCCCGCTGCTGCGAGCGGGTCGGGCTGGGTGGATGCCATGGTGGCAAGTCTCCGGATTCTTGATTGTCTTGGCGCTACCAGAGAGGCGTTGGCGAGCGGCTTCGCGCATTTTAGCGAGGCGAGCGGCGGAACACATCAGTCGACTGACGCATGGTCGCGCGCCGCTAGGCACTGGAGCGGCGTTGATCAAGCCGTTTCCACCATCACATTCGAGGGAAGCATGACGTCATACGGGCTTCACCGCCGGCCAATCAACGGTCTCTGCATCCAGAAACTCGACTCCCTTGATGCCACGCCTGATGGCTTCATCGCGAAATTCCTCGGAGCAGATCAGCGAGTTGCTGCTCCCCTCCATGCCGCTCAGCTTGAAGACAGGACATGCGAAATCGTCGGATACAACCAGCTTCCTTATTCTTGCGATTCCGCCAAATTTCCCGTCTACAAACTTCGACTCGCCGCCACCCACCTCTTCAGGCCGAAAGCTTGGGAAGATCGCAACGCAATAGCCGTCTCCTGATGCGGGCTCTCCTTCCGAAGACAAAATCCTGACCGGTGCAACGTCCACCATCGGGACGTTCAGTTCAGAGACAACAGCGCCAAATCTTTCGCTCATCAGGTAATAAAAACCCAAGTCTGCGCGGACATCAAAATCGTACCGGTCGTCTTGGGTGATGAATACGACGCCATCCGGAAATTTTTCGTGCGCCTTCCCGCGCGACGGGTTTGCATACCAGGGGAAGTACCCGACGCCTACACTCGTGGCGTCCTGATAGTACTTGTCGTACAGCGAGCCATTCAGCATGCCGACCGGGCAGCCTGGGTCTGCTCTTTGAGACAGAACGTAATACTTCACGGCAGATCGTTCCTTGCTTCCGGTTAGTTCGTCACTTTTACTGCAACAACTATCACGTAACCTGAGCAAAAAACAACCCTTCGCATTTATCCTTATCGACGAACAAATAAGCCAGCGCATCGCTTAACCCGAATATATCCGTCCAGTTCTCCGGAAAGTCACCCGAGTACAACTGCAAAGAAAATTCAAGACCCTGGTCGAGCACCAAATTTTCATTTTGGAGGAATCCAGGCGGCGCACCTATTCCGCTACCTTGATATGGCTGCGCCACATCATCTCCAGCAATTAGTCTTCTGGCCGGTATGACATCCCCTCCAAAAATCTCCCCTCCTTTCTCATGAAAAACAACGTGAGTCGTCCTACCACCCTTAATAACTGCCATTTCCTCGGAATCACCGTGATACGTTATGCGATCCAAAAAATAATCATCCCTCGAGTAAAACGAAAACACTGAAACATACTCCGCCCCGCCCTCAATCCCAAGGAATTTTGCTGGCAGAGAAGCCACTAATTGAAGCTCCTCTCCCGAAGACGCCGTCGGCCAAGTTACAAGCCCACCGATAAGTGCCCCCCCTCCAATTCTCGGCTCAAGCGCGTCATGGCACTCCGCATCCATTAGTAGCTTTTTCATATCAAACCTCACATATACATGGACATTTTTTTGCCAGGAACGCTTGTGCCCGCTTCCTGAGCCGCCTCGCTTGACTGGCCGAAATCCCAGCCTTTCTCAAGCCACCCTGAGTAATATCAAGCTCTCGCTTAATATCGTCATGAAACTCGTTTCTACCGAGCCCGTAAGTCTGCCGTATCTTGCCTTCGTGATAATGCGCACCACCTATTTTACGAGTATCAGTAGTAGGACCTCGGGTATGCCTATCGAGATCAAGCGCAATCGAAGGATTGTCCGCATCTCTGCAATTTTTGCTAGCCAACCCTTTTTGCACTAGATATTCGTGGCGAAGAAGTTCGTGAGCTTGTAGACCGTCGCCAACGTTATCTCCCCCATTAAGATCCCCGTAGGTGCCGAGTTGCCCTACCTTCGCAAGCCCCATTGGATCGATCCAACCTACCGGGTCTGGAGCATACTGATAGACATTGATGCCACCGACGAGGCCGATAGGATCCTTGCTAATGAACCGGCCATTACTCGGATCATAGTACCGATTCCGGTTATACCTCAGCCCCGTCTCCGCATCCTCCTGCTGTCCCTGAAACCGAATCGGGTTCCGCGGCGCGATGCCCGCCCGCTGCGACACCCGCGCGATCACCTCCCGCGCTTCGCCCCAGGCCCGATACGACGCCTCCCACACCACCTCGCCGGCCTCGTCCGTCATCAGCAACGGCGTACCGATCTGGTCACAGTGGTAGTAAAACAAATGCGCGTCCGACTGCCGTTCCGGCACACGTTGCAGCGGATCATTCTCCGGCACATACGGCTCGCCTTCTCGCCACACCGGCGTCTGAATCCCCGCAACCGGCCGAGCCGCCACATATTGGGCAAGCGGGGCGAACGATTCCGGCTCGTACACATACTGCGTCGCGTCGCCTTCGCTGCTTTCATAAGCGAGCTGGTCGCCATCCCAGCCGAACACCGTCCGCACACCATCGACATCCTTGCCGATCCTGCGTCCAAATGCATCATAGAAATACCGCGCTTCATGCTGCCGCTCAGACTCCTCGACGCGCGCGATTCTCAACCGGTTGAATCCGTCCCACTCGTACTGCTGCCTACCCGACGGCGAACTCTTTCCGATCAAATTCCCGCGCGCATCGTATTCGAAGTGCGTGCCCGCGTATTCCTTCAACAGATTGCCGAGCACCTTCGGCACTTCCGGCGGCAACGTGCTGTCCACGCTGTCTGGCACCACCGGGCTCGCCTTCGCCAGCCCCGGCGTACGCGCGTGCTTGCGACTGCCTTGATCAACGATGTTGCTCGCCGGGTCGAACGCGAAATGCTCCGCGCCGAGCGGCCCGATCGCCGCAATGAGGCGGCCGATCGGGTCATAGCGGTAACTGATCAGCCCCTTCCGGCTGTCCTCGATATGTTCGAGCTGTCCAACGGCATCGTACCGATACCGGCGCTCGGCCAGCGCGGCCGGCGCGTTGGATCGCCGAACCGCCTGCCGGGTAATCCGGCCGGCCGGATCGTATTGCGTCTGCTGCGCCAGCTTGCTCGACAGCGTCCGCCCCGTTTCGCGGTGCAGATCGTCACGCTCGAACTGGATTCGCTCCTCGCCATCGAGCACGAGCCCGTGCACGTGACCAGAGCCATAGGTCAACCAGTCCAGCACATGTCCATCGGGTCGAACGGTCTTGATCCGCGTGCCGATTTCATCATATTCGTGATGCCACACGTAGCTGCGCGATTCGCCGCCAAACAACCGATAGGCATGATGCTCGCGAACCGGATTACCAACCGGATCGAAGAACACCTGCATCCGGCTATGACTGTTGCGCGCCTCGATGAGCCGTCCGCTCGCGTCGTACGCAAACCGCTCCTCGCTGGCACCCGAGATCCGGCGCGCGAGCCGGCCGGCCTGATCGAACTCGAGTTCCGTCACCTGCCCGGCCTCGTCGACCTTCACCGGCTGCAGCGTGCCTTCGTCGTATCCGTACGTCGTCCGTTTGCCGTCGAAACCGATCTCTTCCAGCAAGCGCCCTGCGGGATCGTAGTGAAACTGATAGGTCGCGCGGTTCGCATCGGTCAATGCAGTCAAGCGGCCGAGACGATCATAGCGATATGAAAGCGTGTATCCGAGCGCATCGACGCGGCTTGCCACACGTCCCGCCACGTCGTACGAAAAACGCGTGACGCGCTCCATCGGATCGGTTTGGGACAGCAACCGGCCTTCTGCATCGTGTGTGAACCGGACGGTGCCGGCTGCCGACGAGATCTCGCTCAACCCGCCATTCTTGCCATACTGGTAGACCGTGGCGTTGCCTGCGGCGTCGATCGACTGCGCGAGTCTCCCATCGCCGTCGTACTTCCACTTCGTCGCCTTGCCGGAACAGTCGGTGTACTGCAGCAATTGTCCGGCGTCATCGTAGACGAGCGAAGTCGCACCGCCCTTGGCATCGATCGTCTTGATCGGCATTCCGCTGGCGTTGTACGCATACTTCGTCTCACGCCCGAGCGGATCCTTCTGCCCCGCAAGATTGCCCGCGTCATCGTACGAACGTTCCCACACGTACCCTTCGGGATCCTTGAGCCGAACGAGCTGATCTTGTCCGTTGTACTCCATCGCGACAACCGCCCCGTCGACGCGAAAATGCTTCGTCAAGTTCCCGCGCGCGTCGTAGTCCATCTCCTCGATGCCGCCGTCGCGATGAACACGCATCACTAGGTTGTTGTCCTGGTCGCGCCGCATCCACTCCTCGGTGCCATCCGGATACGCGATCCGGTACATGTACCCGCGGATGTTGTAGTAGTACCGCGTGACGTTGCCCAGCGCGTCGGTCACATAGGTCAACCGGATGTTCGGATGCCACATCAGGCGAATGTCGTGACTGCCGTCATCGGCATATTCACGTACGCACTGTGCGTTCGTATTGTCGTCGCGCTCGGCCCCCTCCCACTCGAGGTTCATGCCGCGGCCCGTGCGATCCGTGTAGCGGGTAATCAGGTGGCGATGGTACGCATACTGGCGTGCATTACCGTAACGATCAGTTGCCCGAATCAGGTCGCCGTTCTCGTCGTATTGGTACTGCGCGAGTGTCGTGCGGGTGCTCGCGTCGATGATCTGCTCGATCGCTGCGATACGCCCGTGGCTGTCGTGACGAAACGCGAGCGTATGCCCGGCCGAGCTGACGAGCCGCGCCAGACGATTCGCGTCGTCGTAATCGAGCGCGATCGTATTTCCTGCGCGGTCCTTCTGCAATGCGAGCCGGAACGAATCGCCGCGCTTCTCATAGACGTGAAGCAAATCGTGGCCGTACGCGACAGTTACCCACGTGTCGTCGAGCCGGCTCAGCGTTACGCCTTCCACGCGATCGTCGTGAACAGCACCTGCCGCAAGCGCCGGATATTCGATGTTGCGGCCCGTTGAATCGCTGCAGATCCACTTGCCGCCCCGAACATCGATACGCGTCATGTACGGCGACAGCCAGCGCGCACCCAGTTCGCCGTCATCGTATCCGGCCAGCCTGGAGCGGTAGACCCGCATCCACACGATCGGCATCGCACCCGGCAATTCAAAATCGGCATGGGAAAACGTCTCGTCGCCGAACGAATAGCTAATCGCGCCGACCGATGCACCGCTCCCGCACTCTTCGCAATGGTTGACGCCGGAGCCCTTCGCTTTCGCCTCCTTCTTCGCCGCTGCAAGCGGTACCTGCGGCCGCCGGGCCTCTGCTTCCGTCGTGCCCTGCGACTTGATCGATGCGGTCCGCATCGCTTCACGCTTGTGCCGCAACGCATTGATCAGCTTCAGCAGCAGCCACATCAGCTTGCCTTCGTCGCTGCCCTTCAGTTCGTTGATCTTGCCGACCACCACCGGTGCCAACGTGCGCAACGACACCGCAATCGAGCGAATCGGTGCGACATACTTCTCGGGAACGAGCCCTGCCGCCGTGCTACCGGCGGAGTTGACGTTGCGCTTGCCGAGTGCCACCCCGGACTCGGTCAGATAACCCCACGCCCCCTTTACCAAGTCCTTGCTGAGCCATCCGCTCTTCTTCATCAACTGCCGGTATTCGGCGGCTTCCTGTTCGTTCTTCGTCGGATCGAACAACTTGCCCGCCACCACCGCGTCGATGCCGTCGGCCAGACCCGTGAAGATCTCCTGCGCTTTCGCCGCGCAGTGATCGATCAGGTCGTTGACCACGGCCTGCAGCTTCGACAGGAAGTCCTCGACCTCGGTCGAAAACGACGCCTGCACGTGCGTGACGACGATCGACACGATCGCAGCCCCGATGTCGCGCTTGTGAATCAGAAGCTGATTGCGGATCAGCGCCAGCAGCGGCCGCGCCGTGAGGCGCATCGGCGCCAGCACCGGCGGAAACGGAATCACGCCGATCAGGTTGATCGCCAGCCCGAGATAGTCGAGCAGCTCACCGCCTCGCTTGCGGATGATCGAGACGATGTCGGTCAGGGCGTCGGCCAGCGCCATGAGGTTGTTGAGGACCGGAATCATGCTGGCCACCGTCGCCAGCCGGTCGACGTTCACGTAGCCGTTCGTCACGCTGATCAGCCACGCGTTGAAGCCTTCGCCGGACGCCACGACGTCGTCCGGATGCACATCGGTCAGCCACGGGGTGGCCTGCTCATATTCCGCGCCCGGCGGGAGTTTTTGATCTGCCATGCTCTCAGGATTCTTCTCGTTGTTCGTTTTTCGGCCCGCGGCAGCCGTCCCCGGTTCATCTCTTGGACGTCATGCCAGCGACCCGCGGCATTGTATCGACGAATGGACGACCGGAAAATGAAAGGTAGCGGCGCTCGAGCCCGTACCCCAAACGGGTCATCGCACCCTATTTGTTGACACGGCTTGCCCCGAATGTTATGTAAATTCGGTAACCATCTATCTGGCCGATCAGCGTCACCGGGCACCACGAGCCGCGACTTTTCCTGCGTGGCACGACCAACGCAAGCCCGGTAAACCGGGCACAAGCCGCCGGATCGTGGCCCGTCGCCCCTGTACGGCGCCCCGATTCCGCCCCCGCAGATTCGAACATCGCTCGCCCCCACACCCCGGTAACATGCTACCGGGCCAACCACCGGCTTCCGGGCGCCTTTCGGCGACCTGAATTGTCGGCAAATCGTAAGCATTCCATGTTCATACAACGACTATCCCCCTACGTGCGCCGGATCGCACTGATCGCGCTGCTGCAGTTCGCGGCGATCGCGACCGCGTCCGCGTTTCCGGCGGCCGCCTCGGCCCCGAACGCGAGCGGTGTCGGCGCGCCCGTCCCGGCCATCTCGCTGACCGACGCCGTCGCGCAGCTCAAGCAGATGCAGGCCGAACTGGACCGCATCAAGCAGCAGACCTCGACCGCGTCCAACAGCAAGGAGCTGGACGGGCTCAGCGACTCGACGCAGGAGCTGAGCACCGATGTCGAGAAGCTGCAGAGCGATCTCGTTCCGCAGCGTGCGCAGATCCAGGGGCAACTCGACGTGCTAGGCCCCCCGCCTGCCGAAGGCGCCGCGCCGGAAACGCCGGCCGTCGCGAAGCAACGGGCCACGCTGAACGCGCGCAAGACCCAGATCGATGCAGCGCTGAAGCAGGCCGCCGACCAGAAGACCAGCCTCACGAACCTGAACGAGCAGTTCGCGAAGCTGCATCGCGGCCTGCTGAAGAACCAGCTTGCGTTCCGATCGGGCGGCATTTTCAGCGCGCAGTTCTGGCTGCCGCTGTTCCATCTTTCGCCGGACGACGCCCAGCGGCTTGGGGACTTCGACGAAGAAATGCTCGACATGCTGCGCTCGTCGTGGGTGCCCGGACAAAAGGCGATCACCGTGCTGCTGCTGGTTGCCGCGTTTGCGGCATGGATGGGCGGCCGCCGGCTCATCGAACGCGGGCTCGCATGGCTCTGCGTGAACCGCCTGCCGGCCACCCGTTTGCGCCGCAGCGCGCTGGCGTTGTCGACCGCGCTGTCGACGCTGCTGGCAACCGCCATTGCCGTGCAGATCCTGTACCTCGCCGTCGCGCGCCATTACGACCTCACGCCGGCGCTGAACGACCTGTGGGACCAGTTCGCGAAGCTTGCCGCAACCTGCGCACTGATCGCCGGGCTCGGCCGTGCGCTGCTCTGCACGAAGCATCCGTCGTGGCGCCTGCCCGCGCTCGCCGATCCCGTCGCGCTCGCGATGAAGCCGTTCCCCGGCGTCCTGGCCGCGCTGCTGCTGGTGTCCGGCACGCTTGAATCGATCAATCGGATCGTCGACACCAGCCTGTCGGTCACGCTGTTCGGTCGCGGGATCGTGTCGCTCGTCGTCGCGGTGACGGTCGGTGCGTCGCTGCTGCGCTCGAACCGCGCGCGCAGCGCGCTTGCGGCCGCCGGCGAAGCGCCCGAGCAGCGCTCGACGCTCGCCGGGCTGATCCATGCGGCCGTCACGCTGGCCATCGTTGCGGCCCTGATCGCGCTCCTGATCGGCTACATCACGGTCGCGCGCTTCATCACCTACGAGCTCGTGTGGTTCGAGATCGTGCTGGGCGCCACCTATATCCTGATCCAGTTGACGCGTGACGCGAGCGAAAGCCTGTTCTCGTCAAGCCTGACGACGGGCCAGCAGATCAAGCACCTGTTCGCACTCGAGGATCGCCACCTCGATCAGGCCCGCACGGTCCTGTCCGGTTTCGGCACGAGCCTGCTGATGCTGATCGCGGCCATCGCGCTGCTGACGGGCGGCTTCGGCACGACGCCGGGCGACCTGATGGACAGTGCAGTCGCGATGATCGGCAGCCAGCGGCTGCAGAGCCTGAACATCATGCCCGACCGGATCATGAACGCCGTGATCGGGTTCGCGATCGGCTTCTACCTGCTGCGCTCGCTGCGCCGCTGGCTCGACAGCGAGTTCATGCCCGCACTCGGCATGGATACGGGGATGCGCGTATCGCTGATCACGCTGTTCACCAACGTCGGCTACGTGCTGCTCGTGCTGATGACGCTGGGGCTGCTCGGCGTCAGGTGGAACAACCTCGCGTGGATCGTCAGTGCGCTGTCGGTGGGTATCGGTTTCGGCCTGCAGGAGATCGTGAAGAACTTCGTGTCGGGGCTGATCCTGTTGACCGAGCGCCCGGTGAAGGTGGGCGACATGATCAGCATTGCGGGCGTCGAAGGCGACATTCGTCGCATCAACGTGCGCGCGACCGAGATCCAGCTCAGCGACCGCTCGACCGTGATCGTGCCGAACTCGCAACTGATCTCGCAGAACCTGCGCAACGTGACGATGGGCAACAGCACGCAGGGCGTCGCGACGCTCGTGCTGACGTTCCCGCTGAACACCGACCCCGAGCAGGTGCGCGACCTGCTGCTTGAAGCGTATCGCTCGCATGAGGCGATTCTCGAGAAGCCGGCGCCGTCGGTCACGTTCAGCCAGCTCACGCCGGACGGCATCACACTGAGCGTGACGGGTTACGTGTCGAGCCCGCGAATCGCCGGTTCGACGAAGAGTGACCTGCTGTTCGAGATCCTGAAGCAGTTGCGCGCGGCGGGGATCACGCTGTCGAGCCCGCAGATGCTGGTCGTGCAGAACATGCCGGCGGCGGAGACGTGATGCCGGCTACGCATCCGGCATATTCAGGCTGGACGAGTTGTATGCGGCAGATCCATTGATTCGTGACACCGTCTCCGGACAGTCTCGCCGCCAGCACCGCGCACGTAATCGATCGCGATCGGGTATTGCTTCCCCCGATCCGATCAATCGATCGTGACCGTTTCCGCCCAGCCATAAATGATCTTGTCGCTTTCCTCGTCGTCTTCGTCGCTATGGATCGTGATCAGATTGTCGCTCGGATCGCGAAAGTGCGCGAAATACCCGGCCGGCAGCCGCCCGATCTCTTCGAACTTCGCGCCGGCGTCTTTCAGACGACGACAGAATGCGCCGAAATTCTTTGCGATCTCGATTTGGATGATTGCGTTTCTGTTGATTGGACCCTTGCCGTTTTCATACAGAAGCGTCCCCACCCCGCCATCCTCTCCCCCAAGCAGCACCTCCCCATCCTCTGTTACCTTGAAACCCAAACCGTCACTATAAAATTCGCTCATCCGTTGCATGTTCTTCGGCTTGACCGGAATCACGAAGCGGATCTTTCCCTTAACGTCGTCCATATCGTCCCTTGGCTGGTGGCCTGCCGCTCTCTCTCGAAGCGGAGCGCGCGGCCTCTGTTGCACATCGGCTGGATCGGTAGATTTTGGCACCGACCCGGCCCAATGCCTTTTTCTCGGCGGCATAGAACGGGCTGCGATTGGCGGCGCTATCAGTCCCGATATCGATGAACTCATACCCCTGCGCCGCCATCTCTCTGATCCAAGCGGCGTTCCGGGCAACGGCCTGCTGCTCCCAGCCCTTACTCGCGAGCGGATCCTTGATGCCCTTCGTAACCGTCTTCCATTCCTTCGTGATCGTCCTGAATTCGTCGCACGGATGCTTGACCCGCATCGCGACAGCATAAGCCTCGACCGATGCCTGCCCCTCGCCAATCACCACATATTTCCTCAGCCCGAGCGGATCGACAAATTCGACCGGATTCGGCGCGTATTGATAGAAATTGATCCCGCCGGCGAGCCCGATCGGATCCTGCGAGATGAAGCGGCCCGCACCCGGATCGTAGTACCGGTAACGGTTGTAATGCAGCCCGGTTTCCTCGTCGTACTGCTGACCCTGGAACCGGATCGTGCTTCGCGCCACGGCCCCCGCCGCCTGCGAAGCGCGCGCGATCACAGCGCGCGCTTCGCCCCATGCGCGATACGTAGCCTCCCACACCACCTCGCCCGCCTCGTCGCTCATCAACAATGGCGTGCCGACCTGGTCGCAATGGTAGTAAAGCAGACGCACGTCCGTCAGCCCCTCGGGCCGCCGTTGAAGCGGATCCGTTTCAGGTGTATATCGGTCCGTCTCGCGCCATTGCGGCGTCGCCATTCCGGCAAGGGGCTCCATCGTGACGTACTGCGCCAGCGGAACCACGCTCTCCGGCTCGTACACGTACTGGGTCGTACCAGTGTCCGTGCTTTCATACGCCAGCCGGTCGCCGTCCCATCCGAACACGGTCCGCGCACCGTTCACATCCTTCGCGATCCGGCGTCCGAACGGATCGTAAAAGTAATGCGCGTCGATCTGGCGCGTCGATTCCTCGACACGCACCCGCGTCAACCGGTTGAACGCGTCCCACTCATAATGCTGCCGCCCTACCGGCGAGCGCTTCCCGATCAGGTTGCCGCGCGCATCGTATTCGAAGCGCGTTCCGGCATACCCGTCGAGTATGTTCCCCAGCACCTTCGGCACCTGTGGCGGCAACGAGCTGTCCGGACGATCCGGCATCACCGGGCTCTGCTTCGTCGGCTCCGGCAAACGGGCATGCCCGGCCCCGCTCGCATCCATGATGTTGCTTGCCGGATCGAACGCGAAGCGCTCCGGACCCTGTGGCCCTGCCGCCGCGATCAAGCGACCGACCGGATCGTAGCGATAGTCGATCAACCCCTTTCGGCTGTCCTCGATATGCTCGAGCCTGCCCGCTGCATCGTAGCGATAGCGCCGCGCCGCCATCGGCGCCGGCGCCTGCAGCCGCTGCACCGTTTGTTGCGTGATTCGCCCGGCAGGGTCATAGGCGGTCTGCTGCCCAATCCGGTTGGACAACGTCCGCCCGGTTTCGCGATGAAGATCGTCCCGCTCGAACTGGATGCGTTCTTCCCCGTCCAGCATCAGTCCGTGGACATGCCCCGAACCATAAGTCAGCCAGTCCAGCGTATGGCCATCGGGGCGCACCGTCTTGATCCGGGTGCCAATGGCATCGTATTCGTGATGCCAGACGTAACTGCGCGATTCGCCGAACAGTTGGTAAGCGTGATGCTCGCGCACGAGATTGCCGACCGGGTCGAAGAACGATTGGATCCGGCTATGGTCGTTGCCGGCCTCGATCATTCGCCCGCTCGCGTCATAGGCGAAACGCTCTTCACCCGCGTCCGAAGCGCGCCGCGTCACGCGGCCCGCACGGTCGAACTCCAGCGTCGTGACCTGCCCAGCCACCTCGACGCTGCTCGGCTCGAGCATTCCTTCCGAGTATCGATACGTCGTCCGCTTGCCGTCGAACCCGACCTCCTCCAGCAACCGGCCGGTCGGGTCGTAGTGGAACTGGGACGTCGCATGGTTCGCATCGGTCAGGGTCGTCAGACGGCCGAGCCGGTCGTAGCGATACGAGAGCGCATGACCGAGCGCATCGACGCGGCTCGCCACGCGGCCGGCCGGGTCGTACGAGAGCCGCGTGACACGTCCAAGCGAATCGGTATGCGACTGCACGCGACCTTCTGCATCCCGCACGAAACGATCGATCCCCGCCGCCGATGCCATCTCGCTAAGCTCGCCATTCTCACCGTAGCGATAGGTCGTCACGCCGCCTGCCGGATCAGTCTTGCTCGTCAAACGCCCATGATCGTCATAGGTCCATTTCGTCGCTTTTCCCGAGCAGTCGACATGCTGGCTCAGCTGTCCGGTTGCATCGTAGAACAGCGAATTCGTCCCGCCCTTTTCGTCGGTCATTCCGACAAGCAGCCCCCGCGCGTCGTACGCATACTTCGTCTCGTTTCCGAGCGGATTGACCTGGCTGACCAGATTGCCCGCGTCGTCATAGCCACGCTTCCAGACGTGCCCCTCCGGATCCGTCATCGATACCGGCTGGTCCTGTCCGTCGTAACTCATCTCGACGACCGCTCCGTCGACACGGTAGTGCCGGGTCATGTTCCCGCGTGCGTCGTACTCCATCTCCTCGATGCCGCCGTCGCGATGGACATGCATCACCAGATTGTTGTCCCGGTCGCGCCGCATCCACTCTTCTGTTCCGTCCGGGTGCGCAATCCGGTACATGTAACCGCGGATGTTGTAGTAGTAGCGCGTGACGTTGCCGAGCGCGTCCGTGACGTAAGTCAGACGGATATTCGGATGCCACATCAGGCGGATATCATGGCTGCCGTCGTCTGCGTATTCGCGTACGCATCGCGCGTTCGTGTTGTCCTCGTCTTCGCTGCCTTCCCACTCGAGATTCATCCCGCGGCCGGTACGATCCGTATAGCGGGTGATCAGGTGACGGCGATATGCATATTGCCAAGCGTTGCCGTAGCGGTCCATCGCATGAACTAGGTCGCCCTCGTCGTCGTAGCGATACCTTGCGAGCGTGACGCGCGTCTGCTCATCGACGATCTGCTCGATCGCGGCAATACGGCCGCGCGCATCGTGTCGAAACGCCAGCGTATGGCCAGCCGAGCTGACCAGCCGGGCAAGACGATGATCCGTATCGTAGTCGAGCGCGACCGTGTTGCCCGCGCGATCCTTCTGCAACGCGAGCCGGAACGTATCGCCGCGCTTCTCGTAGACGTACAGCGTTTCGTGGCCGTACGACAGCGTGACCCAGGTCTCGTCCAGCCGCGACAGCGTGACGCCTTCCACCTGGTCATCGTGTACAGACCCGGATGCCAGCGCCGGATAGTCGATGTTGCGTCCAGTGGAATCGCAGTACACCCACTTCCCGCCATGGATTTCGATCCGCGTCAGGTACGGCGTCAGCCAGCGGGCGCCCTGTTCACCGCGATCGTAGCCGGCCAGGCGTGAACGATAGGTCCGCGCCCACACGATCGGCAGCGCGCCCGGCAATTCGAAATCGGTATGCGTAAAGGTCTCGTCGCCGAATGCAAAACTGATCGACGCCCCGGATGCACCGCATCCGCACTCTTCGCAATGATCGACCCCGGCTCCTTTGGCCTTGGCCTCTTTCCTTCGCGCAGCCAGCGGCACTTGCGGGCGTTCCTCGTGAACGCGGGTCGATCCCGACGACTTGATCGACCCGCCGCGTGCGGCAAGCCCCTTGAGCCGCACCGCCTCCGCAAGCCTCACGAGCAGCCACATCAGCTTGCCCTCGTCGCTACCCTTGAGTTCGTTGATCTTGCTCGATACCACGGGTGCGAGCGTCCGCAGCGACGTCGCGATTTCGTGGATCGGGGCAGTGAACTCCGGCGGAATCAGCCCGCTCAACTTGCTGCCGGCCGAATTCGCCTTTTCCTTGCCGAGTGCCGACGTCGACTCCGACAGATACCCCCACGCGCCGGCAATCTGATCTTTGCTGAACCACCCGCTCTTCTTCAGCAATTGCCGATACTCGGCCGCCTTTTTCCTGTTTTCGGACGGATCGAACAGCTTGCCTGCCAGCAATGCGTCGAGGCCGTCGGCGAGACTCGTGAGGATCTCGTGCGCCTTCTTCGCACAGCGGTCGATCAGTTCATTGACCACGCCCTGCAGCGTCGTCAAGAAGTTCTCGATTTCGGTTGCGCACGATGCCTGCACATGCGTCACGACAATCGACACGACCGCGGCGGCAATGTCGCGCTTGTGGATCATCAATTCGTTGCGAATCAATGCGAGCATCGGCCGCGCCGTAAGCCGCAACGGCGCCAGCACCGGCGGGAACGGAATCACGCCGATCAGGTTGATCGCCAGTCCGAGATAGTCGAGCAAATCACCGCCACGCTTGCGGATGATCGAGACGATGTCGGTGAGCACGTCCACCAGCGCCATCAGGTTATTCAAGATCGGGATCGCGCTTGCGACTGTCGCCAGACGCTCAACGTTCACGTATCCATGCGTAACCGTCATCAGCCACGTGTTGAAGCTCTCTCCGGACGCACGTACGTCATCCGGGTGAACGTCCGTTAGCCACGGCGTCGCCTGTTCATATTCCGCGCCGGGAGGAAGTTTCTGATCTGCCATGCTCTCTGCGTTCTTGTTAATTGTTCTCGGGACGACCACGGCGGGGCTGACTGCCGTCACACTGCACCGGCGCGGCAAATACGGCCTGGCCGGGCATATCGCGGCCAGCGCGTGCGCTCGACGATTCGCCCGGCCATGTGGCCGAATCGCTCATGTGGACAGGTTCGGCCCTGCAGCGCGCTGACGAGTCGTGTTTCGGACGCCGCTGCCTGTATCGGCTTGGCCCTCGGAAAGCTCCGCGACATCCCGGGCGCGATTCTACAGATGATTGCGCCGACGGCGTACGGTCGACGACACTCGGACGGCAATCATTGCGATGTCGCGATTGGCGCGATGGCACGCCTCCGCAAACGAACAGGGCCGGTTACCGCTTCCGCGGCAACCGGCCCTGTTCATTCACCATCAAGGCGCCCTCCCGGGCGCTCCGCATCAAACGTCGAACTTCACGCCCTGCGCCAGCGGCAGCTGACGGCTGTAGTTGATCGTGTTCGTCGCGCGGCGCATGTAAGCCTTCCACGCATCCGAACCCGACTCGCGGCCGCCGCCCGTTTCCTTCTCGCCGCCGAACGCGCCGCCGATTTCCGCGCCGCTCGTGCCGATGTTCACGTTGACGATCCCGCAGTCGCTGCCCGCTGCCGACATGAACTGCTCGGCCTCGCGCATGTCATTCGTGAAGATCGCCGACGACAGGCCTTGCGGCACCGCGTTGTGCAGTTCGATCGCGTCGTCGAAGTTGTCGTAGACCATCACGTACAGGATCGGTGCGAACGTTTCGCGCTCGACCACCGCCGATTGCTTCGGCATCCGCACGAGGGCCGGACGCACGTAGTACGCATCCGCGTGACCGACGTCGACGCGCTCGCCGCCCTTCACCTCGCCGCCCTGCTCGCGTGCATCGCCCAGCGCCTTCTGCATCGCGTCGAACGATGCGCGATCGACCAGCGGGCCGACCAGCGTGCCTTCTTCAAGCGGGTTGCCGACCTTCACCGACGTGTAGGCCTTCTCGATGCGCGGCAGCAGCTGTTCGACCAGGCTGCGATGCACGATCAGGCGACGCAGCGTCGTGCAGCGCTGGCCGGCCGTGCCGACCGCCGCGAACGTGACCGCGCGCACCACGAGGTCGAGATCGGCGCTCGGCGCGACGATCATCCCGTTGTTGCCGCCGAGCTCGAGGATGCCGCGCGCGAGACGCTGGCTCAGCACCTTCGCGACTTCCTGGCCCATCCGCACGCTGCCCGTCGCGCTGACGACCGGCACCTTCTTCGACGCCGTCAGCACCTCGCCGACATCGCGCATGCCGAGCACCAGCTGGCTCAGCTCCGCCGGCGCGACGCCCGGGTGGGTCTTCTCGAATTCGCGGATCGCCTTCTGCAGCAACACGTGGCACGCGATCGCGGTGAGCGGCGTCTTCTCGGACGGCTTCCACACGACCGAATCACCGCACACGAATGCGAGCGCCGCATTCCATGCCCACACGGCGACCGGGAAGTTGAACGCCGAGATCACGCCGCACACGCCGATCGGGTGCCACGTTTCCATCATCCGGTGGCCCGGGCGCTCGGAGGCGATCGTGAGGCCGTAAAGCTGGCGCGACAGACCGACCGCGAAATCGCAGATGTCGATCATTTCCTGCACTTCGCCGAGGCCTTCCGACGTGATCTTGCCGGCTTCGAGCGTGACGAGGGCGCCGAGCTCGGCCTTGTGCTCACGCAGCACGTTGCCGAACACGCGCACGAGTTCGCCGCGCACCGGCGCCGGCACCGTGCGCCACTTGAGGAATGCGTCGTGCGCGGCGTCGATCTTGCGCTCGGCGTCGGCGGGCGTGTCGACGGCCAGCGTCGCGAGCGTCGCGCCGTCGAGCGGCGAACGCGCGGTCAGCGCATTGCCTTTCCACTGGGCGAGATCGATATCGAGCGCGGCAAGAATGTCGTTGAATTGCATCACTTCCTCTTCAGGGACAGATTGATCGGTGCGGCGGCAGCGCCGCCCGCGTGATTCGATTGGAGCGCGTTCGCGCGCCCTGTGCAAGCGGATGCGCCGCGCGGCAGGCCCGGTGCGCCGTTCGGCGCATCGCGCCGCGCCGCCGCCGGAAGCCCGCCGGACGGCGCGCTCCCGCCTCGCAGGGCACGATCCATGAAACACATTGTCGGTGGCCACAAGTCGGGCCGCTATTGATATTAACTCACGACTTCATTCCGAAAACGCAACACCCATGCGGGACGAAACGATGCGTTTTTCTGCCGATATGGGACTTGTCCAAGGCCCATGACCGGGCTGTCCGGCACGCGGCGACGTGGCGCAAGTTGATGACAAAGCCGCATCACCCTGTTCTGAAATATCGTTTGCCGCCCGTGCACCGGGCACACACAATCGTTGCGACGTCGAGGTGCAACGCACCCGGCGCGCCGCCGGCCGCCATGACGGCTGCCGGACGACAGACGAAGGCGACACGCATCGCGGCCCGGTTCATCCGGCCCGTTTCAGCACCGCATCACCGCTGCCCGGCCCGCGGCCGGCAACGCGTCGCGCTTCGTCACCGAAAAACAATCCCGGAGACAGCGCCCAGCGCCCGCCATGCATTCAGATGCCCGCCCCGACTCACCCCGCCCGTCCGGCTCGCCGCCCGCGAAGCCGACCCTCCACCGTGCACTGCAGGCACGCCATCTGCGGATGATCGCGATCGGCGGCTCGATCGGCACGGGCCTGTTCGTCGCGTCCGGCGCGTCGATCTCGCAGGCCGGCCCCGGCGGCGCGATGCTCGCGTACATGGTGATCGGCCTGATGGTCTATTTCCTGATGACGAGCCTCGGTGAAATGGCCGCGTTCATGCCGGTGTCGGGCTCGTTCGCGACCTACGGCGCGAAGTTCGTCGACGAAGGCTTCGGCTTCGCGCTCGGCTGGAACTACTGGTACAGCTGGGCCGTGACATTGGCTGTGGAGCTCGTCGCCGGCCAGCTCGTGATGAACTACTGGTTCCCGCATGTGCCGGGCGTCTGGTGGAGCGCGCTGTTCCTCACGCTGATCTTCGCGCTCAACGCGCTGTCGGTGCGCGGCTTCGGCGAAGCCGAATACTGGTTCGCGCTGATCAAGGTGCTGACGGTGCTCGCGTTCGTCGGCGTCGGCCTGCTGATGATCTTCGGGATCATGCAGGGCGGCCCGAGCGCGGGCTGGGGCAACTTCACGATCGGCGACGCGCCGTTCGCCGGCGGCTGGGCGACGATGCTCGGCGTCGCGATGATCGCCGGCTTCTCGTTCCAGGGCACCGAAATGATCGGCGTCGCGGCCGGCGAATCGGAAAACCCGCGCACGACGATCCCGCGCGCGGTGAGCCAGATCTTCTGGCGCATCCTGCTGTTCTACGTGTTCGCGATCTTCGTGATCGGCGTGCTGATTCCCTATACCGACCCGAGCCTGCTGAAGAGCGACGTGACCGACATCGGCGTGAGCCCGTTCACGCTCGTGTTCCGCCACGCGGGCCTCGCCTTCGCGGCCGGCGTGATGAACGCGGTGATCCTGACGGCCGTGCTGTCGGCCGGCAACTCGGGCATGTACGCGTCCACGCGGATGCTCTACAACCTCGCGGTCGAAGGCCGTGCGCCGAGGATCTTCGCGAAGCTGTCGCGCGGCGGCGTGCCGCGCAACGCGCTGTATGCGACGACGGCCGTCGGCGCGCTGTGTTTCCTCACGTCGCTGTACGGCGACAAGACCGTGTACCTGTGGCTGCTGAACACGTCGGGCATGGCCGGCTTCATCACGTGGCTCGGCATCGCGGTCAGCCACTACCGGTTCCGCAAGGGCTTCCTGAAGCAGGGCTACCGGCTCGACCAGTTGCCGTACCGGTCGAAGTGGTTCCCGTTCGGCCCGCTGTTCGCGTTCGCGCTGTGCGCGGTCGTCGCGCTCGGCCAGGATTACCAGGCGTTCTTCTCCGACAAGATCGACTGGGTCGGCGTCGCCGCGACCTACATCGGCCTGCCGTTCTTCCTCGCGATCTGGCTCGGCTACGCGCTCGTGCGCAAATGCCGTCTCGTGCGCTACGAAGACATGGAGATCGCGCCGTGGATCGAACGCAACGCGACGCCCGAACCCGCCCCGCAGGCTGAAACCGGCTATGCGGGCTACGTCGCCCGCCCGGCCAACCCGACGCCGGGCGCCTGATCGCGCGGGTCGGCCCGCATTGCACCGGCCGCCACGCGAGTACGGCGGCCGGCGCCCAGCCCCCCATTCGACGCGGCGCGCACGTTCAGGCAAGATCGACGCGCGCCGCCTGTTTTTCCGCCGTTACGAGTCAACGAAACCGCATGCAGAACTTCTACGAAGCCACCGTTACCCGCCAGCCCTACCCGCAACTGACCGGCACGATCGACACGCAGGTCTGCATCGTCGGCGGCGGCCTCGCCGGCCTGTGCACGGCGCTCGGCCTCGTCGAGCGCGGCGTGCATGACGTCGTCGTGCTCGACAGCGAACGGGTCGGCTTCGGCGCATCGGGCCGTAACGGCGGCTTCGTCTTCGGCGGCTACAGTCTCGACAACGCCGACCTGCTGCGCACGCTCGGCCGCGACGAAGGGCGCCGGCTGTACCGGCTCACCGTCGATGCAGTCGACCTGATCCGCTCACGGATCGCGCGCTACGGCATCGACTGCGACATCGTCGACCAGGGCGTGATGCTCGCAAACTGGTTCGACGATCCGTCCCGGCTCGACAGCGTGCGCACGCTGATGAAGAACGAACTCGGCGTCGACTGGGAACCCGTTTCCACGGACGCGCTGCGCAAGCGGCTGAAGACGCAGCGCTACTACGGCGGCCTGTTCGAGCCGAACGCCTTCCACTTCCATCCGCTGAAGTACGTGCTCGGCGTCGCGGCGGCCGCCTCGCGCGGCGGCGCACGCGTGTACGAACGCTCGGCAGCGCTCGGCATCGCCCGCGAAGGCGCCGGGTACGTCGTGCGCACGGCGCAGGGCAC
>NZ_JAAGPB010000471.1:0-6302 GCF_017104585.1 Burkholderia sp. Ac-20392 | reverse complement strand
GCCACACCCGAACCCGGCGCCATCGCCGCATTCCCGCCGAACTGCCCGCCGCTCGCCGCATTGGCGTGCGCGAGCGCGGTTTCGGCCGTCTCGCCGCGCCCCGGAATCACGATCATCCCGTCGTCCGCGTGCGCGGCCGGGGCGGCGATCCACAGCGCCCCGGCGAGCGCAAACGCACGCCGGACGTGCGTGAGCCGCCCGTTCCTTCCGCGAAGTGCGCTGCCAGTCATCGCCGTATCCCCGATCCGTTGCTCCGCTTCGCATTCTAGGGAGCGGGGCGGTCGCGCAAACGATGAATAGAGGGGGCCTTTGCCGCGTTATTCGCCCGATTGCCGGTTGCGTCCGACGCCTACCATCGCTGTCATGGAAAAAAGCCTCTCGAGTCGCCATCCGGCGCGAGGGGCGTGCAGCGCTTCATACGGAGAGACGCACACATGCTGGACAAACTCGATGCGGAATTCGCGTTCGGCCGACAGGCGCTGGACGTACGCGCCTACCGGCAGGAACTGCTGTCGTCGAACATCGCGAACTCCGACACGCCCGGCTACCAGGCCCGCGACGTCGATTTCGCGTCGACGCTCGCGCGCTCGCTGAAGCAGGCGGGCGGCGGCCTCGCGCCGAGCAACGCCGGGCAACTGCCGATGACGCAGCCGGCCGGCGTGACGAGCGGGATGTCGATGGTGTCGACGGCGGCGGGCCACATGGCCGGCACCGCGAAGCTGATCCCGACGGGCGGCCCGTCGGACGACTACGGCCGTGCGCAATACCGGATGCCGCTGCAGCCGGCGCTCGACGGCAACACGGTCGATCTCGACGTCGAGCGCGTGCAGTTCGCGAACAACGCGCTGCACTACCAGACCGGGATGACCGTGATGACCCAGCAGATCAAGGCGATGATCGCCGCGATCACGACGAACCAGTGACGGCGCGCACCGCCACCGAATCCGAGCAAAAGGAGCTTCCATGCCTTCGTTGATGAACATCTTCGGCGTCGCCGGCTCGGCGCTGTCCGCGCAGTCGCAGCGCCTGAACGTCACCGCGTCGAACCTCGCGAACGCCGACAGCGCGACCGGCCCCGACGGCAAGCCGTACAAGGCCAAGCAGGTCGTGTTCGCGACCGACCCGATCGGCGGCGCGCGCACCGCGTCCGGCCAGGGCGTGGGCGGCGTGCGCGTGACGAAGGTGATGGACGACCCGTCGCCGATGAAGTCGACCTACGACCCGTCGAACCCGGCCGCCGACTCGAACGGCTACGTGCAGATGCCGAACGTCGATCCGGTGCAGGAGATGGTGAACATGATCTCGGCGTCGCGCTCGTACCAGGCCAACGTCGAGACGCTGAACACCGCGAAGACGCTGATGCTCAAGACGCTGACGATCGGCTCGTAAGCCGCGCGTCGACCGACCTTACAGACTCGACAGTTCCGACAGAAGGCTCCCAGGATGACTTCCTCCAACACGACGATCGGCAGCAACGGCACGAACGTGTCGAACCTGCCGACCGACACGATGAACACCAACAACGTGTCGAACACCAACGGCACGTCGGCGAGCGACCTGCAGGCGACGTTCCTGAAGCTGCTCGTCACGCAGCTGCAGAACCAGGACCCGACCAGCCCGGTCGACAGCTCGCAGATGACGTCGCAGCTCGCGCAGATCAACACGGTGAGCGGCATCGCGCAGCTGAACACGTCGCTCACGTCGCTGTCGACACAGCTCACGGCCGGCCAGCAGACGCAGGCCGCGCTGCTGATCGGCACGAACGTGCTCGCGCCGGGCAACGCGGTCGCGGTGAAGAGCGGCGCGGCGTCGCCGTTCGGCGTGTCGCTGTCGAGCGCGGTGTCGAACCTGACGATCACCGTGAAGAACGCGGCGGGCACCGTGGTGAACACGATCAACGCGGGCGCGCAGTCGGCCGGCACCGTGCCGTTCAACTGGACGCCGACCGACGCGGCGGGCAACGCACTGCCGGACGGCAAGTACACCGTCAGCGCGTCGTACACCGACAGCAACGGCACGCCGCAGCCGGCCACGACGCTCGCGGCGTCGACCGTGCAGAGCGTGATCAAGCAGGCGGACGGCACGGCGGGGCTCGTGCTGTCGAACGGCACGACCGTGGGGCTGACCCAGGTTGCATCGATTTTCCCGAACACCACGTCGTCCGCGTCGAATGCGTCCGGCAGCGGCACCACCTCCAACTGATACTGATCGAGCAATCTCGAAACGGAGACCGAAATGGGTTATCAACAGGGTCTGAGCGGCCTCTCGGGTGCATCGAACGCGCTCGACGTGATCGGCAACAACATCGCGAACGCGAACACGGTCGGCTTCAAGTCGAGCACCGCGCAGTTCGCCGACATGTATGCGAACTCGGTCGCGACGTCGACCAACACGCAGATCGGTATCGGCACCGCGCTGAACGCGGTGGAGCAGAACTTCGGCCAGGGCACGATCAACTCGTCGAGCTCGTCGCTCGACGTCGCGATCAACGGCAACGGTTTCTTCCAGATGTCGAACAACGGCGTGACGACGTACTCGCGCGACGGCACGTTCCAGCGCGACAAGAACGGCTACATCGTCGACTCGCAAGGCCGTAACCTGATGGGCTACGCAGCCAACACGGGCGGCGTGATTAACACCGCGCAGACCGTGCCGCTGCAGGCGCCGACGACCAACATCTCGCCGACCGCGACGACCAAGATCTCGGCCCAGTTCAACCTGAACTCGCAGGACACGACGCCGACCAAGACGCCGTTCAGCGCGACCGACAACACGACCTACAACTACTCGACGTCGATCCAGGTGTACGACTCGCTCGGCGGTTCGCAGGCGGTCAACATGTACTTCGTGAAGTCGGCGGCCGGCACGTGGGAAGCGTACGCGGGCGTGCAAGGCGGCGCCACGACGGATCTCGGCACGGTCAACTTCAATTCGTCGGGCACGATCCAGAGCACGACGACGGGCACGCCGCCCACGCCGACCACGTCGGTCGGCCAGTTCCAGTTCACGGTGCCGAACACCGACGGCTCGGCAACGCCGCAGAGCCTCACGCTCGACCTGACCGGCACGACGCAGTACGGCGGCAAGGACGGCGTGAACAACCTCGCGCAGGACGGCTACGCGAGCGGCACGCTGACGACCTACACGATCGGCACCGACGGCAAGCTGACCGGCAACTACTCGAACGGCCAGACCGCCGTGCTCGGCCAGATCGCGCTCGCGAACTTCAACAACCCGAACGGGCTGGTGAACCTCGGCGGCAACCAGTATGCGGAAAGCTCCGCATCGGGCGTGCCGCAGATCTCGGCGCCGGGCAGCACGAACCACGGCACGCTGCAGGGCAGCGCGCTGGAAAACTCGAACGTCGACCTCACGTCGCAGCTCGTCAACCTGATCACCGCGCAGCGCAACTACCAGGCGAACGCGCAGACGATCAAGACGCAGCAGACCGTCGACCAGACGCTCATCAACCTGTAAGCGCGGACACCGAGCAGCCATGGACCGACTGATCTACACGGCGATGACGGGTGCGTCGCAGTCGCTCGACCAGCAGGCGATCGTCGCGAACAACCTCGCGAACGCGTCGACGACGGGCTTTCGCGCGCAACTCGCGACGTATCGCGCGGTGCCGATGAATTTCGGCGACGGCAGCACGAGCGACCCGACGACGACGCGCACCTACGTGCTCGCGTCGACGCCCGGCGCCGACTACGCGCCGGGTCCGATCACGCGCACCGGCAACCCGCTCGACGTCGCCGTGCAGGGCGCGGGCTGGCTGGCGGTGCAGGCGGCCGACGGCAGCGAGGCGTACACGCGCGCCGGCAACCTGCACGTCGACGAGAACGGCCAGCTCGTCAACGCGAGCAACCTGCCGGTGGTCGGCAATGGCGGCCCGATCTCGGTGCCGCCGAACGCGGAAGTGACGATCGGCAAGGACGGCACGATTTCCGCGCTGATGCCGGGCGACCCGCCGACGGCGGTCGCGATCGTCGACCAGATGAAGCTCGTGAATCCCGATCCGGCCACGCTCACGCGCGGCAACGACGGGCTGTTCCGCACCGCCGACGGCAATCCGGCCGATGCCGACCCGAACGTGGTCGTCACGCCGAATTCGCTCGAAGGCAGCAACGTCAACCCGGTGACCGCGATGGTCGCGATGATCGACAACGCGCGCGCGTTCCAGCTTCAGTCGAAGCTGATCCAGACGGCCGACCAGAACGAGCAGTCGGCGAACCAGCTGCTCAATTTCAGCTGAGCGCCCGCGCCAGCCTACGCAGGAGAACTGACAAGTGAACCGTTCGCTCTACATTGCCGCCACCGGCATGAATGCGCAGCAGGCGCAGATGGACGTGATTTCGAACAACCTCGCGAACACCAGCACGAACGGCTTCAAGGCGTCGCGCGCGGTGTTCGAGGATCTGCTGTACCAGACCATCCGTCAGCCGGGCGCGAACTCGACGCAGCAGACGGAACTGCCGTCGGGCCTGCAGCTCGGCACCGGCGTGCAGCAGGTCGCGACCGAGCGCCTGTACACGCAGGGCGGCCTCACGCAGACCGGCAACTCGAAGGACGTCGCGATCAACGGCGCGGGCTTCTTCCAGGTGCTGATGCCGGACGGCACGAACGCCTACACGCGCGACGGCTCGTTCCAGACCAACGCGCAGGGCCAGCTCGTCACGTCGAGCGGCTATCAGGTCCTGCCGGCGATCACGATCCCGCAGAACGCGACTTCGCTGACGATCGGCAAGGACGGCGTCGTGACGATCACGCAGGCGGGCTCGACCAATTCGGTGCAGATCGGCTCGCTGCAGGTCGCGACCTTCATCAACCCGGCCGGTCTCGAAGCGCGCGGCGAGAACCTGTTCTCCGAGACGACGTCGTCGGGTGCGCCGAACGTGTCGCAGCCGGGCCTGAACGGCGCGGGCACGCTCAGCCAGAACTACGTCGAATCGTCGAACGTGAACGTCGTGCAGGAGCTCGTCAACATGATCCAGACGCAGCGTGCCTACGAGATCAACAGCAAGGCCGTGACGACGTCCGACCAGATGCTGCAGACCGTCACGCAGATGAAGAGCTAACCGGAACACCCGTCGTCGCCATGAAGCAGGTTCGCCTCCTCCCGTCAGCCACCGTCCGCGCCGCATGCGCGGTCGCGGTGGCGGCGTTCGCCGCCGGTTGCGCGCAGATTCCGCGCGATCCGATCATCCAGCAGCCGATGACGGCGCAGCCGCCGACGCCGATGTCGATGCAGGCGCCCGGCTCGATCTACAACCCCGGTTACGCGGGGCGGCCGCTCTTCGAGGATCAGCGTCCGCGCAACGTCGGCGACATCCTGACGATCATGATCGCGGAGAACATCAACGCGACCAAGTCGTCGGGTGCGAACACCAACCGGCAGGGCAACACCGACTTCAACGTGCCGACGGCCGGCTTCCTCGGCGGGCTGTTCGCGAAGGCGAACCTGTCGGCGACCGGCAACAACAAGTTCGCGGCGACCGGCGGCGCGAGCGCGGCGAACACGTTCAACGGCACGATCACGGTGACCGTCACCAACGTGCTGCCGAACGGCAACCTCGTGGTCAGCGGCGAGAAGCAGATGCTGATCAACCAGGGCAACGAATTCGTGCGCTTCTCGGGTGTCGTCAACCCGAACACGATCTCGGGCGCGAACTCCGTCTACTCGACGCAGGTGGCCGACGCGAAGATCGAATACTCGGCGAAGGGCTACATCAACGAAGCCGAGACGATGGGCTGGCTGCAGCGCTTCTTCCTCAACATCGCGCCGTGGTGATGACGATGCAGAAGACGCTTCTCGACCGCCTGTCGGCCCGCGCGCATGCCGCCACGCGGCTCGCCGTCGCGTTCATGGCCCTGGCCTGCGTGTTCGGCGCAACGCCCGCGCACGCGGAACGCCTGAAGGATCTCGCGCAGATCCAGGGCGTGCGCGACAACCCGCTGATCGGCTATGGCCTCGTCGTCGGCCTCGACGGCACGGGCGACCAGACGATGCAGACGCCGTTCACGACGCAGACGCTCGCGAACATGCTCGCGAACCTCGGCATCTCGATCAACAACGGTTCGGCCAACGGCGGCGCGTCGCAGCTGAGCAACATGCAGCTGAAGAACGTCGCGGCCGTGATGGTGACCGGCACGCTGCCGCCGTTCGCGCGGCCGGGCGAGGCGCTCGACGTCACCGTGTCGTCGCTCGGCAACGCGAAAAGCCTGCGCGGCGGCACGCTGCTGCTGACGCCGCTGAAAGGCGCGGACGGCCAGGTCTATGCGCTCGCGCAGGGCAACATGGA
>NZ_JAAGPB010000470.1:0-6426 GCF_017104585.1 Burkholderia sp. Ac-20392 | reverse complement strand
GATCAGCGAGCCTTCCGACACGGAATCGCCCACCTTGACCTTGATTTCCTTCACGACGCCGCCGACCGGGCTCGGCACGTCCATCGTCGCCTTGTCCGACTCGAGCGTGACGAGCGACTGCTCCGGCTCGACGGTATCGCCGACCTTCACGCCGATCTCGATCACCGGCACATCCTTGTAATCGCCGATATCCGGCACCTTCACTTCGATCGCTTGACTCATCTGTTTCTGTCTCCATGGCCGCGCGCGCCCCTCGCGGGAGCGACGCGCGGCATCACACGGCGTGTGCGTTAAACGGTCATCGGGTTGGGCTTCGACGGATCGAGGTTGTACTTGGCGATCGCTTCCGCGACCACCTTGCGCTCGATCGTGCCCTCGTCGGCCAGCGCGTTGAGCGCGGCGACGGTAACCCAGTGACGGTCGACTTCGAAGAAGTGACGCAGCTTCTCGCGGGTATCCGAGCGGCCGAAGCCGTCCGTGCCCAGCACGACGAAGCGGCGATCGATCTGGCCGCGGATCTGGTCGACCAGCGCGCGGACGTAGTCGGTCGATGCGATGACCGGGCCCTGCGTGTCCTTCAGGCACTTCTGCACGTGCGACAGACGACGCTCTTCGGTCGGATGGAGCAGGTTCCAGCGTTCGACCTGGTGGCCTTCGCGCGCGAGTTCCGTGAAGCTCGGCACGCTCCACAGGTCGGCGGCGACGCCCCAGTCGTTCTTCAGGAGATCGGCGGCAGCGATCACTTCGTTGAAGATCGTGCCCGCGCCGAGCAGCTGGACGCGCGGCGCCTTCTTGTCGGCGTCGGCCTTCTTGAACGCGTACATGCCCTTGATGATGTCGGCCGCCACGTGCTCGCCCTGCGGAATCGCCGGGTGCTCGTAGTTCTCGTTCATCACCGTGATGTAGTAGTACACGTCTTCCTGGTCCTGCACCATGCGGCGCAGGCCGTCCTGGACGATCACGGCGAGTTCGTAGCCGAACGTCGGGTCGTAGCTCACGCAGTTCGGCACCGATGCCGCCCACAGGAGCGAGTGGCCGTCTTCGTGCTGCAGGCCTTCGCCGTTCAGCGTCGTGCGGCCCGCGGTACCGCCGAGCAGGAAGCCGCGCGAACGCATGTCGCCCGCGGCCCATGCCAGGTCGCCGATCCGCTGGAAGCCGAACATCGAATAGAAGATGTAGAACGGCACCATGATCTCGCCGTGCGTCGAGTACGACGTCGCCGCCGCGATCCAGTCGCACATGCCGCCCGCTTCGTTGATGCCTTCCTGCAGGATCTGGCCGGTTTCCGATTCCTTGTAGAACATCAGCTGGTCGGAATCTTCCGGCACGTACTTCTGGCCTTCCTGGTTCCAGATACCGATCTGGCGGAACAGGCCTTCCATGCCGAACGTACGCGATTCGTCCGGGACGATCGGCACGATGCGCTTGCCCAGCGCCTTGTCCTTCAGCAGGATGTTCAGGATCCGCACGAACGACATCGTCGTCGAGATCTCGCGGCCTTCGCCCGTGCCCTTCAGCAGCGGCTCGAATGCGTCGAGCGCCGGCACCGGCAGCGACGTCGCCTTCTCGCGGCGATGCGGCAGGTAGCCGCCGAGGTCCATGCGCTTCTGGCGCATGTATTCGAGTTCCTTCGAGCCTTCCTCGAACTTCAGGTACGGCACGTCGGCGATCTGCTCGTCGGTGATCGGCAGGCGGAACTGGTCACGGAACTTCTTCAGTTGCTCGACCGGCAGCTTCTTCTGCTGGTGCGTGATGTTCATCGCCTGGCCCGACTCGCCCATCCCGTAGCCCTTGATGGTCTTCGCGAGGATGACGGTCGGCGCGCCCTTCGTGTTCGTGGCTTCGTGGAAAGCCGCGTAGATCTTGTGCGGATCGTGGCCGCCGCGGTTCAGTGCCCAGATGTCGTCGTCCGACCAGTCGGCGACGAGTGCCTTCAGTTCAGGCGTGTTGAAGAAGTGCTCGCGCACGAACGCGCCCGACTCCGACTTGTACGTCTGGTATTCGCCGTCGACGGCTTCCATCATGCGGCGCATCAGCGCGCCCGACTTGTCGCGTGCGAACAGCGCATCCCAGCGGCTGCCCCAGATGACCTTGATCACGTTCCAGCCGGCGCCGCGGAACTCCGATTCGAGTTCCTGGATGATCTTGCCGTTGCCGCGCACCGGGCCGTCGAGACGCTGCAGGTTGCAGTTGATCACGAACACGAGATTGTCGAGCTTCTCGCGGCTCGCCATCCCGATCGCGCCGAGCGATTCCGGCTCGTCCGTCTCGCCGTCGCCGAGGAATGCCCACACCTTGCGGCCTTCGGTCTTCGTGATGCCGCGCGCCTGCAGGTACTTCATGAAGCGCGCCTGGTAGATCGCCATGATCGGGCCGAGACCCATCGACACGGTCGGGAACTGCCAGAAGTCCGGCATCAGCCACGGGTGCGGGTACGACGAAATGCCCTGGCCGTCGACTTCCTGGCGGAAGTTGTCGAGCTGCTCCTCCTTCAGGCGGCCGAGCAGGAACGCGCGCGAGTACACGCCCGGCGACGAGTGGCCCTGCACGAACACGAGATCGCCGCCGTGCTGCTCGGACGCTGCGTGCCAGAAGTGGTTGTAGCCGACGTCATAGAGCGTCGCGGCCGACGCGAACGATGCGATGTGACCGCCGACGTTCGTGTCCTTGCCCGCGCGCAGCACCATCGCCAGCGCGTTCCAGCGCGTGTACGAACGGATGCGGTGCTCGAGGTCCTGGTCGCCCGGAATCTTCGCCTGCGCGGCGACCGGGATCGTATTGATGTACGGGGTATTGGCGGAGAACGGCAGGTGTTCGCCGTGCATGCGGGCGAACTCGATCTGCTTTTCGATCAGGTAATGCGCGCGGCCGGTGCCCACGGAGGAGATCACGCCAT
This sequence comes from Burkholderia sp. Ac-20392, assembly GCF_017104585.1. Classification (NCBI taxonomy): domain Bacteria; kingdom Pseudomonadati; phylum Pseudomonadota; class Betaproteobacteria; order Burkholderiales; family Burkholderiaceae; genus Burkholderia; species Burkholderia sp. Ac-20392. The sequence goes on along the minus strand of NZ_JAAGPB010000470.1, from coordinate 3,530 downwards.
CGAGCGACTCCAGCCACTCGACGGTTTCTTGCGGGTCGTCGTCACGTTCGGCGGCGACATATTTCATCACTTCGTTCGGTACAGCGGACATTCTCGTCTCCTGGGTCCTGGAATGTGAGGATCGCTCTCGTGCAGACGACGCGACGCGACCGGCTGCGGGCAAGCTCCGACGGATTGTAATGAGCGTGCGCGGGCCTGCGCAACAAAATTTTCGAATTGTGAGATCTTTTCTCGTAATGCGGAATATTGCTGCACTGCACCCATATTTCGGGGCTCTCCGGCGCGTCTCGGCTGAACAAATCCGTTTCCGTTCAACATATCCGGTATAGGTTTTCCATGTATTGCGCTGCGCTACAATCGTCCAATGTTGACCGATCGGCTTTTCGCACGCTCGGCGCGACCGTCGGGCCCGCCGGCGGAGTCGCAGCCGTCCCGTTGGCACCACGGACCGTGGTGGTCCAATTCCTATTTGCTGACGCCCCTGCTGTCGATCCTGGTGTTCCTGGTGGTGATGAGCCTCATCCTGTGGAGCCTCAATCGCCGCGAACAGCAGCAGCAGGAAGACACCCTCTTCCGTAACGTCGCGTGGGCGCAGCAGCAGATCCGCCTGTCGATGACGGGCGCGCAGGAACAGCTCCAGGCGCTGTCGCGCGATCTCGCCTCCGGCCGCCTCGACCAGAACGCATTCCAGATGGCGGTCGCGGACGTGATGCAAACGCATCCGGAAATCCTCTACCTGAACTGGTACACGTCGCCCGGCGTGCAGCGCTGGCCGACCGTGCATCCGCCGCTGCTCGGCCAGCGACTCGCGAAGCCCGGCGAAGCGCAGATGCAGGACGCCGTGCGCGGCGCGTACGACGAGGCGCGCAGCACGCGCCGCCAGGCCTATTCGCCGCTGATCTACGACGACTTCGGCAACGGCTTCATCACGCTGCAGACCCCGGTGATGCGCGGCGACCGCGAGTATCTCGGCTCGATCGCCGCGGTGTTCTCGGTCGAAGGCATCCTGAAGCACGACATCCCGCAGGAGCTGTCGTCGAAGTACAAGATCTCGATCACCGACGCGAACAACCGCGAGCTGTCGTCCACGTCGACGCGCCCGCGCCTGCCGCGCGACTCGCACTACGACCTGCCGCTCGATCCGCCCGGCCAGGGGCTGACCGTGCGCGTGTACGCCTTCCCGCAGCTCACGAACCTGACCAACAACACGCTCGTGTGGCTTGTCGCGGGCCTGTCGTGCTTCGTGCTGTGGAGCCTCTGGAGCCTGTGGAAGCACACGCGCCAGCGCTTCGAGGCGCAGCAGGCGCTGTACGCGGAAGCGTTCTTCCGCCGCGCGATGGAAAACTCGGTGCTGATCGGCATGCGCGTGCTCGACATGCACGGCCGCATCACGCACGTGAACCCCGCGTTCTGCCGGATGACGGGCTGGGACGAAACCGACCTCGTCGGCAAGGTCGCGCCGTTCCCGTACTGGCCGCGTGACGCATACCCGGAAATGCAGCGCCAGCTCGACATGACGCTGCGCGGCAAGGCGCCGAGCTCGGGCTTCGAGCTGCGCGTGCGGCGCAAGAACGGCACGCTGTTCCATGCACGCCTGTACGTGTCGCCGCTGATCGACAGCTCGGGCCGCCAGACCGGCTGGATGTCGTCGATGACCGACATCACGGAGCCGAAGCGTGCGCGCGAGGAACTCGCGGCCGCGCACGAGCGCTTCACGACGGTGCTCGAAAGCCTCGACGCCGCGGTGTCGGTGCTGGCTGCAGACGAAGCCGAGCTGCTGTTCGCGAACCGCTACTACCGCCACCTGTTCGGCATTCGCCCGGACGGCCATCTCGAGCTGTCGGGCGGCGGCTTCGACCGCGCGCAGGCATCGTCCGACTCGATCGACATGGTCGACGCGTTCGCGGGCCTGCCGGCCGCCGCGTTGACGAGCAGCACCGCCGATGCGCAGGAGGTGTACGTCGAGAGCATCCAGAAGTGGTTCGAGGTGCGCCGCCAGTACATCCAGTGGGTGGACGGCCACCTCGCGCAGATGCAGATCGCGACCGACATCACGACCCGCAAGAAGGCACAGGAACTCGCGCACCAGCAGGAAGAGAAGCTGCAGTTCACGAGCCGATTGATGACGATGGGTGAAATGGCGTCGTCGATTGCTCACGAATTGAACCAGCCGCTCGCCGCGATCAACAACTACTGCTCGGGCACGCTCGCGCTCGTGAAGAGTGGCCGCGGCACGCCGGAAACACTTCAGCCCGCGCTGGAAAAGACCGCGCAGCAGGCGCTGCGCGCGGGGATGATCGTCAAGCGGATCCGCGAATTTGTGAAGCGCAGCGAGCCGAAGCGCCAGCCGGCGCGGGTCGCGGACATCGTCGCCGACGCGGTCGGGCTCGCCGAAATCGAGGCCAGGAAGCGCAGGATCCGGATCGTCACGGAAATCCTCGCAAGAATGCCTATTATTTATGTCGACCCCGTGCTGATCGAGCAGGTGCTCGTGAACCTGATGAAGAACGCGGCCGAAGCGATGGCCGACGTGAAGCCGGTGGCGGCGGACGGCGTGATCCGCGTCGTCGCCGACATCGAGGCGGGCTTCGTCGACATCCGCGTGATCGACCAGGGCCCGGGCGTCGACGAAGCGACCGCCGAGCGCCTGTTTGAACCGTTTTACAGCACCAAGTCCGATGGCATGGGCATGGGGCTGAATATCTGTCGTTCGATTATCGAATCGCATCGGGGGCGTCTGTGGGTGGTCAACAACGTCGAGTCGGATGGCCGCATATCCGGCGCAACGTTCCACTGCAGCTTGCCCATTGGGGAACCCGCTGATCTCGGCCAAGGGGGGCGCGAGGCATCGGCATCACATACCGTTACGGGAGAACTATGAATAGCCCTGTCACCACCACTCAGGAAACCGTCTTTGTCGTTGACGACGACGAGGCCGTACGGGACTCGCTGCGCTGGCTGCTGGAGGCGAACGGCTATCGCGTGCAATGCTTCTCGAGCGCCGAGCAGTTCCTCGATGCCTACCAGCCTGCACAGCAGGCCGGCCAGATCGCGTGCCTGATCCTCGACGTCCGGATGTCGGGCATGAGCGGCCTCGAACTGCAGGAGCGCCTGATTGCCGACAATGCCGCGCTGCCGATCATCTTCGTCACGGGTCACGGCGACGTGCCGATGGCCGTCTCGACGATGAAAAAGGGTGCGATGGACTTTATCGAGAAACCGTTCGACGAAGCCGAGCTGCGCAAGCTCGTCGAGCGGATGCTCGACAAGGCCCGAAGCGAAAGCAAGAGCGTCCAGGAGCAGCGTGCCGCGAGCGAACGCCTGTCGAAGCTGACCGCGCGCGAGCAGCAGGTGCTCGAACGGATCATCGCGGGCCGCCTGAACAAGCAGATCGCCGACGATCTCGGCATCAGCATCAAGACGGTCGAAGCGCACCGCGCGAACATCATGGAAAAGCTCAACGTCAACACGGTGGCCGACCTGCTGCGTCTCGCACTGTCGAAGAAGCAGGCCTGAGCGAGCGCCGGCCA
>NZ_JAAGPB010000469.1:0-6450 GCF_017104585.1 Burkholderia sp. Ac-20392 | reverse complement strand
CCGCCCCGCGCGCACCGGCGGCCGCCGGCGACGCGGCCGAGCAGCACCACGAGATTCAGAACAAAGCGATGCCGGGCGCAAGCACCGGCACGCCCCCCGGAACGGCCGCCGCTGGGCCCGCCGTTTCCGGCTCTCGCAGCGTTTCACCCAGCGCATCCACCTTGATCCAGATGAGGAGTTTCATGCAGCGCGCCACCAAGATAGTCGCCACGATCGGCCCGGCTTCCAGTTCGCCGGAGATTCTGCTGCAGATGATGCAGGCGGGCCTCGACGTCGTGCGGCTCAATTTTTCGCACGGCACGGCCGACGATCACCGCCAGCGCGCCGAGATGGTGCGCGAGGCCGCCCGCAAGGTCGGCCGCGAGATCGCGATCATGGCCGACCTCCAGGGCCCGAAGATCCGCGTCGGCAAGTTCGAGAACGGCAAGACGACGCTCGAGCCGGGCCAGGCCTTCATCCTCGACGCAGGCTGCGAGCTGGGTAACGACGAACGCGTCGGCCTCGACTACAAGGAACTGCCGCGTGACCTGCGCACGGGCGACCTGCTGTTGCTGAACGACGGCCTGATCGTGCTGACCGTCGAGCGCGTGCTCGGCGACGAGATCCACACGATCGTCAAGGTGGGTGGCGAGCTGTCGAACAACAAGGGCATCAACCGCCAGGGCGGCGGCCTGTCGGCGCCCGCGCTGACCGCGAAGGACATGGAAGACATCCGCACCGCGATGTCGCTCGGCGCGGACCTGGTGGCGGTGTCGTTCCCGAAGAACGCGACCGACATGGAAATGGCGCGCCAGTTGGCGAACATCGCGGGCGCGCCGTACGGCATCAAGCCGAAAATGATCGCGAAGATCGAGCGCGCGGAAGCGATTCCGGCGCTGCAAAGCATTCTCGACGCGTCCGACGGCATCATGGTCGCGCGCGGCGACCTCGCGGTGGAAGTGGGCAACGCGGCCGTGCCGGCGCTGCAGAAGCGGATGATCCGGATGGCGCGCGAGTCGAACAAGCTCGTGATCACCGCGACGCAGATGATGGAATCGATGATCCACGCGCCGGTGCCGACCCGTGCGGAAGTGTCGGACGTCGCGAACGCGGTGCTCGACGGCACCGACGCGGTGATGCTGTCGGCCGAGACGGCTGCCGGCAAGTACCCGGTCGTCACGATCGAGACGATGGCGGCCGTGTGCGTGGAGGCGGAAAAGTCGGAGCACGTCGAGCTGGACAAGGATTTCCTCGACCGCACGTTCACGCGGATCGACCAGTCGATCGCGATGGGCGCGCTGTTCACCGCGTACCACCTCGGTGCGAAGGCGATCATCGCGCTGACCGAATCGGGCGCGACCGCGCTGTGGATGTCGCGTCACTACACGCACGTGCCGATCTTCGCGCTGACGCCGCGCGTCGGCAGCGAGCGCACGATGGCGCTGTACCGCAACGTGACGCCGCTGCACGTCGACTTCAACAGCGACCGCGATTCGGCGCTGCAGGCGGCGCTCGAGATCGTCGTCAAGCAGGGCTACGTGCAGCACGGCGACATGGTCGTGCTGACCGTCGGCGAGCCGATGGGGCAGGCGGGCGGCACCAACACGCTGAAGATCGTGCGGGTCGGCGAGCACTATTGAGCGCCGACTGAGCGTCGGGCCGGCCAGTGGGCCGGCCGCCCGGGTCGGCTGAAAAATCGATCTGGCACCGTTTTTCACGCGAAAGCCGCGTGGGGTCCGAAGCCCCGCGCGGCTTTTTTTCTCTTTTTTGCCCGCATTGTGCCGTGCGAACGTAACAAATTGCGAGTCGGCGCCACCGGGCGGTCGGAATCGGAGGCGCTTCGCGATAAAATGCCGCTATTCGACGCTCAGCCGCACCGCGCCACCCCGGGTTCGACCGGGAGCGAGCGCCGCGCCGGCGTCAGGGCGCACCGGTTTTCATTCCAAGGAGTTCCACAATGCCTCTCGTATCAATGCGTCAATTGCTGGACCACGCGGCAGAGCACGGTTACGGCCTGCCGGCCTTCAACGTGAACAACCTGGAGCAGGTCCAGGCGATCATGGCGGCGGCGGACCAGGTTGGCGCGCCCGTGATCATGCAGGCATCGGCCGGCGCGCGTAAGTATGCGGGCGAGCCGTTCCTGCGCCACCTGATCGAAGCAGCAGTCGAGTCGTACCCGCACATCCCGGTCGTGATGCACCAGGATCACGGCCAGTCGCCGGCAGTCTGCATGGCGGCGATCCGCAGCGGCTTCACCAGCGTGATGATGGACGGCTCGCTGGAAGCCGATGGCAAGACGGTCGCGTCGTACGAGTACAACGTCGACGTGTCGCGCAAGGTCGTCGAGATGGCGCACTCGATCGGCGTGACGGTCGAAGCGGAACTCGGCGTGCTCGGCTCGCTCGAGACGATGAAGGGCGACAAGGAAGACGGCCACGGCGCGGAAGGCACGATGACCCGCGAGCAGCTGCTGACCGATCCGGAGCAGGCCGCCGACTTCGTGAAGCTCACGCAGTGCGATGCGCTCGCGATCGCGATCGGCACGTCGCACGGCGCGTACAAGTTCTCGAAGAAGCCGACGGGCGACATCCTGTCGATCGAGCGCATCAAGGAAATCCACGCGCGCATCCCGAACACCCACCTCGTGATGCACGGTTCGTCGTCGGTGCCGCAGGAACTGCTGGCCGAGATCCGCGAATTCGGCGGCGACATGAAGGAAACCTACGGCGTGCCGGTCGAGGAAATCCAGGAAGGCATCAAGCACGGCGTGCGCAAGATCAACATCGACACCGACCTGCGTCTGGCGATCACCGGTGCGATCCGCCGCTACCTGTTCGAGAACCCGGGCAAGTTCGATCCGCGCGACTACCTGAAGCCCGCGCGCGAAGCGGCGAAGCAGGTTTGCGTCGACCGCTACCTCGCGTTCGGTTGCGAAGGCCAGGCCGGCAAGATCAAGCCGGTGTCGCTCGACAAGATCGCCGAGCAGTACAAGTCCGGTGCGCTCGCACAGGTCGTGCGCTAAGACTGTAGTACGATTGCCGCGCCGAAAGGCAAAGGCAAGGCTGTCCGGCCGGATCTGATCCGGCCCCGCAGTCGTTCCGTCCGGCCGAACGAGGGCCGGCCGGCAACCGCCCGGGCGCTGTCGCCCGGCCGGTTCGCCGACGTATTGCAAGACCGCCGTTCCCGCCTGCCGCGGGGAACGGCGTTTCCCTTTTTGTTTGGCTCCTTATCTGCGAAAAGACGATGTCTACCCTCTACGAATCCACGCTCCGCTCGCTGCCGCTCCTCGGTCGCGGCAAGGTCCGCGATAACTACGCGGTCGGCAACGACAAGCTCCTGATCGTCACGACCGATCGCCTGTCGGCATTCGACGTGGTGATGGGCGAGCCGATTCCGAACAAGGGCCGCGTGCTGAACCAGATGGCGAACTTCTGGTTCGACAAGCTCGCGCACATCGTGCCGAACCACCTGACGGGCGACGCGCCGGAAGCCGTCGTCGCGGCCGACGAAGTCGAGCAGGTGAAGGGCCGCGGCGTGGTCGTCAAGCGCCTCGAGCCGATCATGATCGAAGCGGTCGTGCGCGGCTACCTGGCCGGCAGCGGCTGGAAGGAATACCAGGCGTCGGGCGCCGTGTGCGGCGTGCAGCTGCCGGAAGGCCTGCAGAACGCGCAGAAGCTGCCCGAGCCGATCTTCACGCCGGCCGCGAAGGCCGAGATGGGCGAGCACGACGAGAACATCACGTTCGAGGAAACCGAGCGCCGCATCGGCACCGAACTGGCCGCGACGATCCGCGACATCTCGATCAAGCTGTACAAGGAAGCGGCCGACTACGCGGCCACGCGCGGCATCATCATCGCCGACACGAAGTTCGAATTCGGCCTCGACAACCACGGCCAGCTGTACCTGATGGACGAAGTGCTGACGGCCGATTCGTCGCGCTTCTGGCCGGCCGACCAGTACGAAGTCGGCACGAACCCGCCGTCGTTCGACAAGCAGTTCGTGCGCGACTGGCTCGAGGCGCAGCCGTGGGGCAAGACGGCGCCGGCGCCGGCGCTGCCGGCCGACGTCGTCGAGAAGACGGCCGCGAAGTACCAGGAAGCGCTCGAGCGCATCACGGGCCAGGCGCTTGCCTGATCGGGGAGCGGAACACATGAGCGAAGTTCAGACTGCCCACACGCACAGCGCGCCGCTCATCGGCGTGCTGATGGGATCGAGTTCCGACTGGGACGTGATGAAGCACGCGGTCGCCATCCTGCAGGAATTCGGCGTGCCGTACGAAGCGAAGGTCGTGTCCGCGCACCGGATGCCCGACGAGATGTTCGACTATGCGGAGAACGCGCGCGAGCGCGGGCTGCGCGCGATCATCGCGGGCGCCGGCGGCGCCGCGCACCTGCCCGGCATGCTGGCCGCGAAAACCACGGTGCCGGTGCTCGGCGTGCCGGTCGCGAGCAAGTACCTGAAGGGTGTCGATTCGCTGCACTCGATCGTGCAGATGCCGAAGGGCGTGCCCGTCGCGACGTTCGCGATCGGCGAGGCCGGTGCCGCGAACGCCGCACTGTTCGCGGTGTCGATCCTGTCCGGCAATTCGGTCGACTATGCGAACCGGCTCGCCGCGTTCCGCGTGCGCCAGAACGAAGCCGCGCACGCGATGGTGCTGCCGCCGCTGGAATGACGGCGCACCGGCGGCCGCGCGTCGCGGCTGCCTGACCTCCCCACTGCGGCGGGCAGCGCCCGCCGCGACCGACCACTGACATGACCGCAACTCCTGATTCCGTTTCCCCGATCCTGCCCGGCGCGTGGCTTGGCATGGTCGGCGGTGGCCAGCTCGGCCGCATGTTCTGCTTTGCCGCCCAGTCGATGGGCTATCGCGTCGCTGTGCTCGATCCCGATCCGACGAGCCCCGCCGGCGCGGTCGCCGACCGCCATCTGCGCGCGGCCTACGACGACGAAGCCGCACTCGCCGAACTGGCCGACCTGTGCGAGGCGGTGTCGACGGAGTTCGAGAACGTGCCGGCCGCGAGCCTCGATTTCCTCGCGCGCACGACGTTCGTCGCGCCGGCCGGCCGCTGCGTCGCGGTCGCGCAGGACCGGATCGCGGAGAAGCGCTTCATCGAAGCGTCGGGCGTGCCCGTTGCGCCGCACGTCGTGATCGAATCGTCGGCGGCACTCGCCGCGCTCGACGATGCCGCGCTCGACGCGGTGCTGCCGGGCATCCTGAAGACGGCGCGCCTCGGCTACGACGGCAAGGGCCAGGTGCGTGTGAGCACCGCGCAGGAAGCGCGTGACGCGCATGCGGCGCTGAATGGCGTGCCGTGCGTGCTCGAGAAGCGCCTGCCGCTGAAATACGAAGTGTCGGCGCTGATCGCGCGCGGCGCGGACGGCCGCTCGGCCGCGTTCCCGCTCGCGCAGAACGCGCACCACAACGGCATCCTCGCGCTGACGGTCGTGCCCGCGCCGGCCGCCGATGCGGCGCGCGTCGAAGAGGCGCAGCAGGCCGCCGTGCGGATTGCCGATACGCTCGGCTACGTCGGCGTGCTGTGCGTCGAATTCTTCGTGCTGGAAGACGGTTCGTTCGTCGCGAACGAGATGGCGCCGCGCCCGCACAACTCCGGCCACTACACGGTCGATGCATGCGCAACGAGCCAGTTCGAGCAGCAGGTGCGTGCAATGACGCGCATGCCGCTCGGCAATCCGCGCCAGCATTCGCCGGCCGCGATGCTGAACATCCTCGGCGACGTGTGGTTCCCGAACGGTGCGGCGGCCGATGCCGTCACGCCGCCGTGGGACACGGTCGCGGCGATGCCCACCGCGCACCTGCACCTGTACGGCAAGGAAGATGCGCGCGTCGGCCGCAAGATGGGCCACGTGAACTTCACGGCCGAAACGCGCGACGAAGCCGTTGCCGCAGCCACCGCGTGCGCGCAGTTGCTGTGCGTGCCGCTCGACTGAGCCAGCCGATGTCCATCGATCTTCCGAACTCCGTGACGGCCGCGCAGATCGACGCGGCCGCCGCGCTGCTCGATGCGGGTCAGCTCGTCGCCTTTCCGACCGAAACCGTCTACGGGCTCGGCGGCGATGCGGCGAATCCCGAGGCCGTCGCGCGCATCTATGCGGCGAAGGGACGTCCCGCGAATCATCCGGTGATCGTGCACCTGCCGCCGGGCGGCGATCCCGGCTACTGGGCCGACGATCTGCCGGCCGACGCGCAGGCGTTGATCGACGCGTTCTGGCCGGGCCCGCTGACGCTGATCCTGAAGCGCCACGCGCGCATTCCGGACGCCGTGAGCGGCGGCCAGGATTCGGTCGGGCTGCGCTGCCCGTCGCATCCGGTCGCGCAGGTGCTGCTGGCCGCGTTCAGTGCGCGGCGCGGCGGGCATGGCGGCGTGGCTGCACCGTCCGCGAACCGGTTCGGCCATGTGAGCCCGACCACCGCGCAGCACGTACGCGACGAATTCGGCGACACCGAATTCA
>NZ_JAAGPB010000468.1:0-6608 GCF_017104585.1 Burkholderia sp. Ac-20392 | reverse complement strand
GCACGCGGACGCGGCGGCACGGATGCTGGCCGATGCCGTGCCCGACCTGCCGGTCGCGCCCGTGCCGATGACGCTGCTCGGCGCCGGCATTGCGCCGGACGACGCCGTCTGCGAAATCTGGCAATGCCATGCGCACGACCTGCGCAGCGAACGGCGCGGCGCGCTGCACTATCGCTACAGCGAAACGGCGGGCCTCGTGTTCGGCAGCATCGTCGTGCACGAGACAAGCGACACGCATGATTTACCCGAAGCGCACGACAGCGGCACACCGCTCGAACGCGCGACGCGCGACGCGTACCGCGCCCTGTTCGACGTGCTCGATTCGCTCGGCATGCCGCATCCGCTGCGCATCTGGAATACCGTGCCGGCGATCAATGCGGTGCAGTTCGGGATCGAGCGCTATCGTCAGTTCAATATCGGCCGCCAGCACGCGTTCGATGCGTGCCGCCGCGCGCTGACGGGCGGCGTGCCGGCCGCATGCGCGCTCGGTTCGGTCGTGCCGGTCGCGGGCGATGCATCGCCGGTCGCGCCGCTCGCGATCCATTTCCTCGCGAGCCGCACGCCGGCCGATCCGGTCGAGAACCCGCGTCAGGTCAGCGCGTATCACTATCCGGCGGAGTACGGCCCGCGCGCGCCGACGTTCGCGCGCGCAGCCGCGTGGTCGCAAGGCGATGCCGCGCCGGTGCTGTTCGTGTCGGGCACCGCGAGCATCGTCGGGCACCGCACCGTGCATCCCGGCGACGTCGTCGCGCAAACGCGCGAGACGGTCGCGAACCTCGCGGCCGTGCTCGAGCAGGCCGCGCGCCAGGGGCACGGCCCGTTCTCGCTCGCCGACCTGAGCTATCGCGTCTACGTGCGCGACGCCGGCGATACCGAGGCACTGGCCGCGATCGAGCGCGTGCTGCGCGAGGCGGTCGGCCCCGGCGTGCGCCTGCTCGTCGTTCATGCGGACGTGTGCCGCGACGACCTGCTGGTCGAGATCGAGGCCAGCGCGGGTCATGAGGAGGCGTGGCTGTCATGAAGCGAGAAAACCTCACGATCGAGCAACCGGCCCCGCACGCGGGCGACGTCGACGAAGCCTGCCGGCGGTCGCCGGCAAGTCATAAACTTTTGTCAGGATCCCCGTCTTCGCAATCGGCCGTTTCCATGTCCAAGCTGCACGCCTCGTCCACCCATCTCGTCCTGATTCCGAGCTACAACCCGGGCACCAAGGTCGACACGACCGTGCGCAATGCCCGCGCGCAATGGAATCCGGTGTGGGTCGTGGTCGACGGCAGCACCGACGGCAGCGCCGAACGGTTGCAGGCGATGGCCGAGCGCGACCCGGGCTTGCGCGTGATCGTGCTGCCGGAGAATCGCGGCAAGGGCGCCGCGGTGCTCGCCGGACTCGACGCGGCGGCCGCGAGCGGCTTCACGCATGCGTTGACGATGGATTCCGACGGCCAGCATCCGGCCGACCTGATTCCCGCGTTCATGACCGCGTCGCAAGCCGCGCCCGACGCGATGGTGCTGGGCGTGCCGAAGTTCGACGCGAGCGCGCCGCAGTTGCGCGTGCAGGGCCGCCGGCTGTCGAATGCATGGGCCGATCTCGAGACGCTGTGGGCCGGGATCGGCGATTCGCTGTACGGGTTTCGCGTGTATCCGGTCGCGCCGCTGGCCGCGATCATGCGCCGCCAACCGTGGATGCGCGGCTTCGACTTCGATCCCGAGGCGGCCGTGCGGCTGTGCTGGGCCGGCGTGCGGCCGATCCGCATCGACGCGCCGGTGCGCTATTTCGGCCGGCATGAAGGCGGCGTCTCGCATTTCCATTACGGCCGCGACAACGCACTGCTCGCGTGGATGCACCTGCGCCTGTTCACCGGCTTCGCGGTGCGGCTGCCAATGCTGGTCGCGCGGCGGCTCACGCGGCGCCACGACCAGACCGCCTGAGCGGGCCCGCTTTCCATTCCGGTCGCGCCCGGTCGCGGCGATTGCGCCGCTTTTCGCTGTCAATGCCGCGATGACGTGCCGCTTCGTTTCAATCCGATAAGTAATGAACGTGTCATCGGATGTAAACATCTGGTAATTTTCTGCCGGATTATGCAAAATCGCCGCTCCCAAATACAACTATCGAGGGATTCCGGGATGCAACTCAAGAAAGCGGTGGCAGCGTGTGGCGTGGCGTTTCTGTTGAGCGCGTGCGGCGGGGTACAGAGCCTTGACGCGAACAGCCTGACGTCGGCGGGGACCAGCCTGTACAAGGCAGCGACGCTGTCGGATGCCGACATCGCCGCACTGTCGAACGACTCGTGCAAGTCGAGCGATGCCGAATCGAAGATCGCGCCGGCGAACAGCGCGTACGCGAAGCGCCTGACGAAAGTGATGAAGGGCTTCGGCGACATGACGCTGAACGGCCAGAAGATCAACTACAAGGTCTACATGACCAAGGACGTCAACGCGTGGGCGATGGGCAACGGCTGCGTGCGCGTGTACAGCGGCCTGATGGACCAGATGAACGACGACGAACTGCGCGGCGTGATCGGCCATGAAATGGGCCACGTTGCACTGGGTCACTCGAAGAAGGCGATGCAGACGGCCTACGCGGTCAGCGCGGCACGCACCGCGGCCGGCGCGGCCTCGCCGGGCGTGGCGGCGCTGTCGAGCTCGCAGCTCGGCGACATCACCGAGAAATTCATCAACGCGCAGTTCTCGCAGACGCAGGAAAGCGCGGCCGACGACTACTCGTTCGACCTGATGAAGCAGAAGGGCATGAACCAGAAGGGCCTCGTCACCGCATTCCAGAAGCTCGCGAAGCTCGACGGTGGCCAGAGCTCGATGATGAGCTCGCACCCGTCGTCGGCGAGCCGTGCGCAGCACATCGAAGATCGCATCGCGAAGGGCAGCTGATCGCGCAACCGGTCGCCTGCCGCAGCGGGCGGTCAACCGGCGCAATGAAAAACCCCACGCTCTTCCGGGCGTGGGGTTTTGTTTTTGGGGCGTGCGCCGCTTACGGCACCATGCCCGGCAGCACGTACGCCTGCGCGAGCGTGATCAACCCGACGATCACCGCGAACAGCAGGCTGTGCCGTACCGTGAAGCGGAACAGCTCCGACTCCTTGCCGACGAGTCCCGTCGCCGCGCAGGCGACCGCGATCGATTGCGGCGAGATCATCTTCGCGGTCACGCCACCCGTCGTGTTCGCGGCCACCGCGAGCGTCTCGGGGACGCCGAGCTGATGGGCCGTGGCCTGCTGCAGCGAGCAGAACAGCGCGTTCGACGACGTGTCCGAGCCCGTCAGGAACACGCCGAGCCAGCCGAGGAACGGCGAGAAGAACGGGAACGCGGCGCCGGTCGCGGCCAGCATCAGCGCGAGCGTCGACGACATCCCCGAATAGTTCGCGACGAATGCGAACGCGAGCACGAGGCCGATCGACAGGATCGGGCGCGTCAGTTCCTTCAGCGTCTCGCCGAACGTGACGAGCGCGTCGCGCGGCTTCATCCGCAGCAGCACCATCGAGATCAGCGCGGTCACGAGGATCGCGCTGCCCACTGCCGACACGAGATCGATCTTCAGCACCGCGTCGAGTGCCTTCGGCGTCGCGGCGATCGGCGCGGTCTTCACGACGAGCTGGTCGAGTCCCGCCACATGAAACTTCAATACGGTCGACGCGAGTGCGCCGTGCGCGGCGAACAGCGCCTTGAACGGCGCGATGCTCCAGACGGTGACGACGGCCGTCAGGATCAGGAACGGCGACCACGCGCGCACGGTCTGCGCGAGCGTGTACGGCGACGCCTGCCGGCTCGTGCCGGTGCCGAAGCCGTTGCGCGGGCCCGCGCCGCCGAAGCCCGCGAGTGCGGCGCTGCCGCCCGACGCGACGAGGCCGCTGGCCGTCTGCTTTGCGGTGCGCGGCTGCCAGACTTTCAGGAACGCGGCGAGCGCGACGAGGCTGACGAGCGACGACGTGATGTCCGGCAGCTCGGGCCCGATGTGGTTCGACGTGAAGTATTGCGTCACCGCGAAGCTGCCGCCCGCGACGAGCGCGGCCGGCCAGGTCTGCCGCACGCCGCGCAGCCCGTCCATCATGAACACGAGCCAGAACGGCACCGCGAGCGACAGCAGCGGCAGCTGGCGGCCGGCCATCGCGCCGATATGGAACGGATCGATGCCTGTCACCTGCCCGGCAACGATGATCGGGATGCCCATCGCACCGAACGCGACCGGCGCGGTATTTGCAATCAGACACAGTCCCGCCGCGTGCAGCGGCTTGAAGCCGAGGCCGACGAGCAGCGCGGCCGTGATCGCGACGGGCGCGCCGAAGCCGGCCGCGCCTTCGAGGAACGCGCCGAACGAGAAGCCGATCAGCAGCATCTGCAGGCGCTGGTCGTCGGTGATCGACAGCACGGACGCGCGAATGATGTCGAACTGGCCGGTCTTCACGACGATCTTGTACAGGAACACGGCCGCGACGATGATCCACGCGATCGGCCACAGGCCGTATGCGAAGCCGAAGCCGGCCGCCGCGAGCGCCTGCGGCACGGGCATCCCGTACGCGAGGATCGCGACGCCGAGCGACAGCAGCAGCGTGATCGCCGCCGCGACGTGGCCCTTGAGCCGCAGCGCGGCCAGCGCGACGAAAAAGAAAATGATCGGGATTGCGGCGACGAACGCCGACAGCCCGAGGCTGCCGAGCGGGGTGTAGATCTGATGCCAGGCCTGCATGGATGTCTCCTCCATAGGTTTTTGTCGGTACGGCTTGAAAAACGAAACGGCTATTCGGGCTGGCCGCGTGCGCGCAGCAGGTCGGACAGGCTGCGCGGCGCCGGTTCGAGCGGCGTACGGTGCTGCGTCCAGCCCATCTGTTTCGCGGGCGTCAGTGCACGCAGTCGCGTTGCGGTCCAGCGGAACGCGCGGTACGCACGCGGATGCGCGAACGCGCCCGACCAGAAGCGCCACACGAGGTCTTCCGCGCGGTTGTAGTTCGCGCCCTGGCCGCGCAGCGGATGCGCAACGGGTTCGTCGGGCTTGCGGTTCGCTTCGGTGCGCAGCCGCACGAGCAGTTGCGGGATCGGGATCCGCACCGGGCACACCTCGCCGCAGGCGCCGCACAGCGTCGATGCGGTCGGCAGGTCGGCCGTCGCGTCGAGGCCGAGCAGGTGCGGCGAGATGATCTTGCCGATCGGGCCCGGATAGGTCGTGCCGTATGCGTGGCCGCCGATGCGCGTATAGACGGGGCAGTGATTCATGCACGCGCCGCAGCGGATGCACTGCAACGTCGCGCGCAGCTGCTCGTCCGCGTAGGCCTGTGTGCGGCCGTTGTCGAGCAGCACGAGATGCAGCTCGCGCGGGCCGTCGCGCTCGCCGTCGCGGCGCGGGCCGGAGATCAGGTTGAAGTAGGTCGTGATCGCCTGGCCGGTGGCCGAGCGCGTGAGCAGGCTCGACAGCGGCACGATGTGCTCGAGCTTTTCGACGACCTTCTCGATCCCCATGATCGCGACGTGCGTGTCGGGCACCGTCGTCGACAGGCGGCCGTTGCCTTCGTTTTCGACGAGCCACAGCGTGCCCGTGTCGGCGGCCGCGAAGTTCACGCCCGACAGGCCGATGTCCGCCTCGGCGAACGCGCGGCGCAGCGCGCGCCGGCCGGTCTGGATCAGCTCGTCGACGTCCTCCGTGTAACGCGTGCCGGGGATGTGTTCCTCGAACAGCTCGGCGATGTCGCCGCGCGTCTTGTGGATCGCCGGCATCACGATATGCGACGGTTTCTCGCCCGCGAGCTGCACGATGAATTCGCCCATGTCGGATTCGATGCAGTCGACGCCGTGCTCCGCGAGGTAATGGTTCAGCTCGATCTCCTCGCTCGCCATCGACTTGCCCTTGATCACGCGGCGTGCCTTCTTCGCCTGCGCGATGCCGAGCACGATCGCGTTCGCGTCGGCCGCCGTCTCGGCCCAGTGCACGTGCACGCCGGCTTCGGTGAGCTTCGTCTCCAGCCGTTCGAGCAACGCGGGCAACTGCGCGAGCGCGTGTTGCCGCACCGCTTCGCCGAGGTCGCGCAGCTGCTGCAACTCGGCGTCGTCGGGGAATTGCGATGAGCGCTTGCCTTGCAGGAAGTCCATCGCGCCGCGAAAGCTCTTGCGCAGCGCGGGATCGTCGAGCGCGGCGCGTGCTCGGGTCTTGAAGTCGCCGGGGGTGACGAATTGCAGCGTGTGGTCGCTCATTGCGGGAAGTCCTCGCTGGCGGTGGCGGCCGGGCGGGCGGCTGCCGTATCGGTGACGATCACGACCCACAGGCGGCGCGGGCCGTGTGCGCCATAGGCGAGCGTCTGCTGGATGTCGGAGGTCTTCGACGGGCCCGACACCAGCACGAGGTTGGTCGGCATGCCGGCGTGCCAGCGCTCCGCGTGCACGGCCGCATGCAGATCGGGATGCAGCGTGCTTGCGTGGACGAGCGCGACGTGCAGCGGCGGCACCAGCGACACCGTGCGCGGCGTGCCGGCATCGGGGGCGAGCACGACGGTGCCGGTGGCCGCGATGCCCGAGCGCGCAACGGTGAAGCCTGCGTCGATCGTGTCGAACAGTTCGGTCTTCCACGCGTCGATCGGCCGGTCGAACGGCACCGACGCGACCGTGTC
>NZ_JAAGPB010000467.1:0-6368 GCF_017104585.1 Burkholderia sp. Ac-20392 | reverse complement strand
GCAGGCGCCGGCTGATAGCCGAAGCGGGCAGCCCGGTGGCAACGTGCCGCTGAGCCAGCTCGCCTGTGCGGGCTGCGGCGCCCTCAATGCGTCGGATGCGCGGTTCTGCGCGCAGTGCGGTGCCGCGCAGCGCGGCAAGTCCTGCAGCCGTTGCCACTCGGCGCTGGCGGCCGACGCGCGTTTTTGTCCCGGGTGCGGGACGCAGGCTGCGTAAGTCAGTGTGTCGGCCATGCGCGCCGGCGGCGTGTGAACGCCGGCCGGCGCGCTTCGTTTCAGGGGGGGGTGTAGCGCCTATCGATCAGCGCAGCGGCAGGTAGATCTCGGTACGCAGGTCGGCCGGCGCCGCATCCATCGGCGTATTGAGGTACAGCTCGAACGGCGGCGCGTCGGCGGCTTCGCGGCCCGAGTGACGCAGCCAGTCGCCGTAGAGCCACTGGTACGCCGTCTTCAGGTCCGCGTACGGCCCCGTATGCAGCAACACCGCGTATTCGCCGCCCGCCACCGTCGCGCGCTCCACCGGCGGCGCGGGTTCGACGTCAGGCGCCCCGTCGGCCGGCATGAAGCAGGCTTTCGCACGCAACTGCGCTTCGGGCGTCGTGTCCGGATCGTCGTAAAAAATGCCGATCATCTTCGCGCCGGGGCCGATCAACCCGTGCTGCCCGACCCACGCACCGATCCGCATGAACGCTTCGCTGACCTTCAAGTACGAACCGGTGTGCGCCACTGCATAGCCGTGTAATTCCGGTAGCTGCCGGATCTCGACTTCATGCTTGAACATGTCTTCTTCTCCTCGCTGTAACGGATAGATGGGCCGGTGGCTGCCCGTGCGCCGGTGCTGCACGGGAGGCACGCCGTATGCGTCGCGAAACGCCCGCGCGAACGCGTGCGTCGAACCGTAGCCCGCGCGCCGCGCGATTTCGTCGATCGGCCGTGCCGTGCAGACGAGATCCTCGGACGCGCGCACGATCCGCATCCGCCGCACCGTCAGCACGATCGACTCGCCATACAGCGCGCGATAGACGCGCTGCCAGTGATACGGCGACAGGCACGCGACTTCGGCGAGCCGGTTCAGGTCGAGCGGGCCATCGAGGTGCGCGTGGATGTATTCGTGGACGCGCGCCACGCTCGCCGCATAGCGAAGCCAGGCGGGCTGGTCGGGTTTCGTTGCGGCGGTCATCGGCGTGTCCGGGCGGGAACCGACGTCACGGTAGCACGGGCCGAATGGATAAATCTTGCGGAAATGCGTAGGAGGCCGATAAATCAGGCCCCATTTTATTTTGACGAAATGGGGTCTTGCCCCCCTGCGATCTATGACTAAAGTTAAAGACGGTGAAATCGGGTGATCGCGTCATTTTTCTCGGGTAAGTTGCTCCGTCGGGGCAGCACGTTTTTCGAAGTACGCAGGTAGTTCGTCGATGTTCAATCGCAACACCACGTTTTCGGGAGAAGAAGAAATGGATGCTTCCAGCTTCATCACGTCGCTGCAGACCACGCTAGGGGGGTATCTGCCAAAGATCGCCGGCGCGATCGGCATCCTGGTGATCGGCTGGCTGATCGCCGTCGTGGTGCGGGCCGGCGCGATGCGCCTGCTCGGCGCGCTGAAGGTCGATCAGCGGATCAACGAAAGCACCGGCCAGGGCGCCTGCGTCGAGCGCATCATCGCAGGCGGCCTGTTCTGGCTCGTGCTGCTGGTCACCGCGGTGGGCATCTTCAACGTGCTCAACCTGTACGCGGTCTCCAACCCGTTCTCGCTGCTCGTCACCCACATCGTCAACTACCTGCCGAACCTGATCGGCGGCGGGGCGCTGACGTTGATCGCGTGGCTCATCGCGTCGCTGCTGCGCAGCCTCGCGAACCGCGCGCTGAAGGCGAGCAAGATCGACGACAAGCTGTCCGAAGGCGCCGGCATGCAGCCGATGAGCGGTTATCTCGGCGACGTGCTGTTCTGGCTCGTGATCCTGATGTTCCTGCCGGCGATCCTCGCGTCGTTCGCGCTGTCGGGGCTGCTGTCGCCGGTGCAGGGGATGGTCGACAAGCTGCTCGCGATCGTGCCGAACCTGTTCGCGGCCGCGGTGATCGGCATCGTCGGCTGGATCGTCGCGCGCGTGCTGCGCGGCCTCGTGACGAACCTGCTCGTCGCCGCCGGCGCCGACCGCCTCACGCAGGGTCTCGACAGCCCGACGCCCGTGCGCGTGTCGAACCTGGTCGGCACGATCGTCTACGTGTTCGTGTTCGTGCCGACGCTGATCTCCGCGCTCGACGCGCTGAAGATCGACGCGATCTCGGTGCCGGCCACCAACATGCTGAACCAGTTCCTCGGCGCGGTGCCGGACATCGTCGCGGCGATCGTGATCGTGCTGGTGACGTTCTACTTCGCGCGCTTCGTCGCGTCGCTCGCGCAGAAGCTGCTCGAAGCCGCGGGCGCCGACGGGCTGCCGGCCGTGCTCGGCGTCGAGCGCGTGTTCTCGGGGATCCTGCAGCCGTCGGTGCTGGTCGCGCGGCTGATCGTGTTCTTCGCGATGCTGTTTGCGTCGGTCGAAGCGGCGAACCGGCTCGGCTTCTCGCAGGTGCGCGACGTCGTCACGCTGTTCATCGAATTCGGCGGCCATGTGCTGATGGGCGGCGTGATCCTCGTGATCGGCGTGTGGCTCGCGGGCCTTGCGCGCCGCGTGATCGAGCAGGCCGACCGCGAGCACAGCGTGCTGTTCGCACGCATCGCGCAATTCGCGATCCTGGGCCTCGTGTTCGCGATGGGGCTGCGCGCGATGGGTATCGCGAACGAGATCGTGCAGCTCGCGTTCGGCCTCGTGCTCGGCGCGATCGCGGTGGCGGTGGCGCTGTCGTTCGGCCTCGGCGGGCGCGAAGCGGCCGGCAAGCTGCTCGACCGCTGGTTCAACCAGCGCGGCGGCGGCCAGTAAGGCCACCGTCGAGCATCCGTCCGGCCGCGCTGCATGGCCGGACGGCGCTGCGGCAGCGTGTGTATCAAGCCGGGCGAGAACGGCACGTGACCGTTCCGTTCGTGCGGCGCCGCCCGCGCCCGGCTGTCGGCAGCAGGCTGCCGCTGTGTCGCCCGCGTGATGTCGGCTTCGTACCGATCGGCTTCGTCAGCCGTTCCGTGTCTGCATTTCCGTCAGCGAAATGTCAGCCGCGATCTTTGCCGAATTTCGATAACACGTCGTTTAATGACTCTCTAGCATCGATTCTCAGTCGCGCAGGCCGCCAGGCCCGGCGCCTTTGAGGAGAGAGTCCGATGAAAGCAGAGTCGAATGGCCGGCCCGCCGCCGGCGCCAAGTCGTCCGGCCAGCCCGCGCTGCAGCAGACGCTCGGGACCTGGCAACTGTGGGGTATCGCGGTCGGCCTCGTGATTTCCGGCGAATACTTCGGCTGGAGCTACGGCTGGGCGAGCGCCGGCACGCTGGGCTTCGTCGTCACCGCGCTGTTCGTCGCGGCGATGTACACCACCTTCATCTTCAGTTTCACCGAGCTGACGACGTCGATCCCGCACGCGGGCGGCCCGTTCGCGTATGCGCGCCGTGCGTTCGGCCCGACCGGCGGCTATCTCGCCGGCGCTGCGACACTCGTCGAGTTCGTGTTCGCGCCGCCCGCGATCGCGCTTGCGATCGGCGCGTACCTGCACGTGCAGTTCCCCGGCCTCGAGCCCAAGCATGCGGCGATGGGCGCGTATCTCGTGTTCATGGCGCTGAACATCGTCGGCGTGCAGATCGCGGCGACCTTCGAGCTGGTCGTCACGCTGCTCGCGATCTTCGAGCTGCTGGTGTTCATGGGCGTCGTGTCGCCGGGCTTCGCGTGGAGCAACTTCATGAAGGGCGGCTGGTCGGGCGCCGACCATTTCAGCGTGGGCGCGTTCCACGGGATGTTCGCGGCGATCCCGTTCGCGATCTGGTTCTTCCTCGCGATCGAAGGCGTCGCGATGGCCGCCGAGGAAGCGAAGAACCCGAAGCGCTCGATCCCGATCGCGTACGTGGCCGGGATCCTGACCCTCGTTGCACTCGCGATCGGCGTGATGGTGTTCGCCGGCGGCGCGGGCGACTGGACCAAGCTCGCGAACATCAACGACCCGCTGCCGCAGGCAATGAAGTACATCGTCGGCGCGAACAGCGGCTGGATGCACATGCTGGTGTGGCTCGGGCTGTTCGGGCTGGTCGCGTCGTTCCACGGGATCATCCTCGGCTATTCGCGCCAGATCTTTGCGCTGGCCCGTGAAGGCTACCTGCCCGAATGGCTCGCGAAGGTGCATCCGCGCTTCAAGACGCCTTACCGCGCGATCATCGCAGGCGGCGTGGTCGGCATCGCGGCGATCTACAGCGACGAGCTGATCCAGTTCGGCGGGCAGACGCTGACCGCGAATATCGTGACGATGTCGGTGTTCGGTGCGATCGTGATGTATATCGTGAGCATGGCGTCGCTGTTCAAGCTGCGCCGCTCGCAGCCGAATCTCGAACGGCCGTTCCGCGCGCCGCTGTACCCGATCTTCCCGGCGTTCGCGATCCTGGCCGCGCTCATTTGTCTCGGGACGATGGTGTACTTCAACGGGCTGGTCGCGCTGGTGTTCCTCGGCTTCCTCGCGTTCGGCTACGCGTACTTCCTCGCGACGCGTTCGCAGCGCGCGAGTGCGCCCGGCGACGTGCTGCTCGAGGAATGAGCAGGTGCAGGTGAACGGCCGTCCCTGACGGCATCCGGCGCGCCCCGTCGAACGGGCGCGCCGTCGGCTTTTGGCAAGGAGACTCGCAGATGTCCTATACGGAGACGATCGGTCCGCGCACGTACCGTTTCGCGGACCTGAAGACGCTGCTCGCGAAAGCGAGCCCGCTGCGTTCCGGCGACCAGCTCGCCGGTGTCGCGGCGGCGAGCGAGGAGGAGCGCGTCGCCGCGAAGATCGCGCTCGCGGGCGTGCCGCTGAAGGCATTCCTGAGCGAAGCGGTGATTCCGTATGAAGACGACGAGGTCACGCGCCTCATCGTCGACGATCACGATGCGCAGGCGTTCGCGGAAATCTCGCACCTCACCGTCGGCGATTTCCGCAACTGGCTGCTGTCGCCTGCGGCCGACGGCGCGGCGCTCGAACGGATCGCGCCGGGCCTCACGCCGGAGATGGTCGCGGCCGTGTCGAAGCTGATGCGCAACCAGGACCTGATCGCGGCCGCGAGGAAGCGCCGCGTCGTCACGCGTTTTCGCAACACGGTTGGGTTGCCGGGCCGGATGTCGGTGCGGTTGCAGCCGAACCACCCGACCGACGACGTGAAGGGCATCGCCGCATCGATGCTCGACGGGCTGATGTACGGCTGCGGCGATGCGATGATCGGCATCAACCCGGCCACCGACAGCCTCGCGGCGATCGTGAAGCTGCTCGCGATGATCGACGGCTTCCGCGAACGCTACGGCGTGCCGACGCAGTCATGCGTGCTCACGCACGTGACCAACACGATCGCGGCGGTCGAGAAGGGTGCGCCGGTCGACCTCGTGTTCCAGTCGATCGCGGGCACCGAGAAGGCGAACGCGAGCTTCGGCATCTCGCTCGCGCTGCTCGGCGAGGCGCGCGAGGCCGCGTTGTCGCTCAAGCGCGGCACGGTCGGCAACAACCTGATGTACTTCGAGACGGGGCAGGGCAGTGCACTGTCGGCGAACGCGCATTTCGGCGTCGATCAGCAGACCTGCGAAGTGCGCGCGTATGCGGTGGCGCGCAAGTTCGAGCCGTTTCTCGTGAACACGGTGGTCGGCTTCATCGGGCCGGAATACCTGTACGACGGCAAGCAGATCATCCGCGCGGGGCTCGAGGATCACTTCTGCGGGAAGCTGCTCGGCGTGCCGATGGGTTGCGACATCTGCTACACGAACCACGCGGAAGCCGACTCGGACGACATGGATACGCTGCTGACGCTGCTGGGTGTGGCCGGCATCAACTTCATCATGGGGATTCCGGGCGCGGACGACGTGATGCTGAACTACCAGAGCACGTCGTTCCACGACCAGCTGTACGTGCGCGAGGTGCTCGGCCTGCGCCGCGCGCCCGAATTCGAGGAGTGGCTGGAGACGATGGAGATCGCCGACGCGCACGGTGCGTTGCGCGCCGCGACGTCGCGTGTGCCGCTGCTCGCGGGCGCGAACGACTGGATGGGGATTTCGGCATGAGCGACGCCGTCGAAAAGAACCCGTGGGCGCAGCTGAAGTCGTTCACGAATGCGCGGATCGCGCTCGGCCGCGCGGGCAACAGCCTGCCGACCGCGCCGCTGCTCGCGTTCAACCTGTCGCATGCGCAGGCGCGCGACGCGGTGCACCAGCCGCTCGATGCGGACGCGCTGCGGCGCGAGCTCGACGCGGCCGGCTATGCGACGCTCGGCGTGCAGAGG
>NZ_JAAGPB010000466.1:0-6594 GCF_017104585.1 Burkholderia sp. Ac-20392 | reverse complement strand
GTTCTGTATTCGAGGCTGCCTTACATTAGCCTGCCAGTCGGCCGGCCGGGTTACGCGAGCGGTTAAGGCTGTTACCGTCTGTCACGGCGGGCGGGAAAGCCGTCGGCGGTGGCGGCCGGCCTTTCTATATATGTGGCTGACGGGTGGGTGCGACCCGCTGAACGAATGTCGAGCCCTGTTGACTGGCTGACGGATGCGCTCCCGGGGCCCGGAGCCTGAAATTCGAGACCAAATTGGGTAAAATTTGCCGATTTGGGGGTGTCGTGCTGAATCCGTTTGTTGTTTCTATGCAACCGTCAAGACGATGACATGAAAGAATGGTGCGATTAAAGCCTCCAAAATGCCCCCGTCAAGAAGTCAAAAACAAACGTCAAAACAAATACTTATAACGCGGCCCCATTTCTATTATTTCTAGTTCTGGAAAAGCTTATTTCTTTATTTGCGGATCGCTCCCCTAGGGTACACCCCTAAACTCACGGTTCCCAAACGGGCAACTATCCGGGCGCGGCCAGCAGGATCGATGGCGCTCCCGGGCGGTTGCAGACCGTTTATGAACAAGGTCGCGAGACCTGCCTCTTTTTAGAAGGGAGCTCCACGAATGAACAAGACTCTGATCGTTGCAGCAGCTGCAGCATCGTTTGCTACCGTCGCTCACGCGCAAAGCAGCGTCACGCTGTACGGCGTGCTGGACGCAGGCATCACCTACACGAGCAACGTCCAGCCGGCAGTCGGCCAAGCTGGCAAGTCGCGTTTCGCGATGGGTTCGGGCATCGACCAGAGCCGTTTCGGCCTGCGTGGCTCGGAAGACCTGGGTGGCGGCCTGAAGGCAATCTTCACGTTGGAAAGCGGCTTCAACATCGGTAACGGCAAGTTCGCGAACAGCAACGGCATGTTCAACCGCCAAGCTTTCGTCGGCCTGTCGAGCCAGTACGGCACGGTCACGCTGGGTAAGCAGTATGACGCAACGCAAGACTACCTGGCGCCGCTGACGGCAACGGGCTCGTGGGGCGGCACGTACTTCGCGCACCCGCTGAACCTCGACCGTCTGAGCACGAACGGTGATGTCGCTCAGAACAACACGATCAAGTTCACGAGCGCGAACTACGCTGGCCTGCAATTCGGCGGCACGTACTCGTTCTCGAACAACACGAACTTCGGCAACAACCGTGCATACAGCGCGGGCGCTGCATACCAGTTCCAAGGTCTGAAGCTGGCTGCTGCGTACTCGCAAGCGAACCTGGGTGACGGCACGAACGCAAACGGCGCAACGTCGTCGGCGATCGGTGGCATCGCTAGCCAAGGCCGCGTCCGCACGTACGGTGCTGCTGCTGGTTACGCATTCGGCCCGGCACAAGTCGGCGCTGCATGGACGCAAGCACGTCTGGACAACAACGCAGTTGGTCTGAGCACGCTGCGCACCGACAACTACGAAATCAACGCAAAGTACAACCTGACGCCGGCTCTCGGCCTGGGCGCTGCTTACACGTACACGAACGCGAAGATCAACAACGGCAGCACGCACTGGAACCAGTTCGGTCTGCAAGCTGACTACGCACTGTCGAAGCGCACGGACGTCTACGCACAAGCTGTGTACCAGCGTGCAGCGAAGAACGGCATTGGCGCATCGATCTACAACGGCAGCAACTTCAGCGACAACCTGCCGAGCTCGTCGATCAACCAAACCGCAGCAACGGTTGGTCTGCGTCACCGCTTCTAAGCGTGACGGCGGGGTAACCCGCTTCGCAGCATCGAAAAAGGCGCCTTCGGGCGCCTTTTTTTCGTCTGCGGAATGTGATGTCGTCGATTCGCGTCGTCCGGACGCAAAAAAGCGAGGCCTGTGCCTCGCTTTTCTCGTTGTGTGCCGCTGCGGCGCGATGCCGGCGGCAGTGGCTCAGCGCGTGTATTCGCCGTTGGCTTCCGGCTGGAACACGATCGCGGCAACCTTCATCAGCTTTTCGGTGCCGCTCGGCTGCATCACCTTGACCATCTGGCCGCGCTGGGTGCCCAGCAGGGCCATGCCGACGGGCGAGAAGACGTTCAGGCGGCCGAGCTCGAGATTGGCGGCGTCCGGGTAAACAATCGTCCAGGTGGCTTGTTCCTGGGTCGCTTCGTCGAGCAGCGTGATCTGCGAGTTCATCGTGACGACGTTCGCCTTGATGGCGTCGGGCTGGACGATGTCGGCGCGCTCAAGAAGCGTATCGAGCATCGTCTGGAAGCGCGGGTTGTGTTCGGCGTGCTTCTCGAGGCGAGCAACGTCGAGTTCGGTCAACTGGTAAAGGCGTTGTTTCATGGCAGTTCTCCAAATGATCGGCAGGGGCAGGCGTGGCGTGCCTATGGGGATCGCCCGGAGCCTGTCTGACCTGGCTCCGGGAGGAGACCGAGCCGTCAGATCAGGCGCCGGGCAGGGGCGAGCGGCGCCTGGGCCGTGCGTCGAGCGAGGGGATGCGCCGGATGACCGGCGCGCGCGCGCACGCCGGCCGGGCCGGACGGCGAAACCGAAAGGGGCGTGAGCGCGTACATGGTGGATGGAAGATCGACTGGCGAATAGAACCTTACGATTCTACAACACAACCTTCGGAATATGTGATTTGGCTGTCGGCATTTCGTCAGCGATTGTTGTGCGGGTGAAGCAAGTTGCGACGATATCGTTCAGGATTTGCCGGCGATTTTTGTCAAAATCGCAACGCTGTATGTTCAAACTAAGGGTTTCCCCTTGGGTTGGCGAGAACTACACTGGATTCAATCGCTTCAGACAGTCCTGCCGAGGCGACGCCATAAGAGAACATATACCGGAGGTAAATCATGAAGTCGGTCATCTACGCAGCTATCGCCGCATCCGTCCTTGCCACCCCGATCGCATCGTTTGCACAGTCCGAGCAGGGGCTGACGCGCGACTAGGTCAAGGCCGAGCTCGTGCAACTCGAACAGAACGGCTACAAGCCGCTGGCGAGCGATTCGCAGTATCCGGACAACATCCAGGCCGCGGAACAACGCATTCAACCGAACCAGCCGATGCTCGCGCAAGCCGATACGAGCGGCTATGGCGCCGTGGCGACGGGTGCCGGCCAAGCCGGCCGTCGCATGACGCGCGAAGCACCGAATCCCGTGAACTCGGTCTACTTCGGCAACTGAACGTCCCCGGGTCTGCCCGAGCGCACCGCTTGATCGACGAGACGCGCCCCCGTTGCGCGCGTCATTCGCCCGCAGGAGCAGAACCTCCGTCGCCGCATTCCGGCGGCTTTCCGCCCAGACGCTCGCGCGTTTGGGCCTTTTTTGCTGGGGTGGGTCAGGCGGACGTGACCGCGGGCGTGCCGTGGATATAGTGTTCGAGCTGGCTGATCGTGAACTGCTGATCGGCAATCACGCTCTTGACGAGGTCGCCGATCGAGATGAGGCCGACCAGCTTGCCGCCGTCGAGGACGGGCAGGTGGCGCATCCGGTGCTCGGTCATCAGTGCCATGCACTCGTCGGTGGATTGCGACGGTTCGACGTAGCGCACCTTCGCCGTCATGATTTCCTCGACGCGGGTGGCTTTCGACGAGCGGTCCTGCAGGACGACCTTGCGCGCGTAGTCGCGCTCGGTGACGATGCCCGCGATGTCGTCGCCGTCCACGACCAGCAGCGCGCCGATGCCCTTTTCCGCCATCAGCTTGATGGCGTCGTAGACGAGATCGGTCTTCGTGACGGTGTAGATGGTGCGGCCCGAATCCGGCTTGGCCTTGAGAAGCTGCGCGACAGTCGTGCTCATTCGCTTTCTCCGTGTGCAGGTCGATGCTGGGCAGGCAGGGTGCGATGCTTGTCACCCGATGAGCCCAGTATAGCCGTGCAGGTGGCGGCAGTCGCGTGACGATTCCAGATTAGCGGTAAACTCCGGTCACGCACTATCCACACAACTCCTACATTCCTGAACGTTTCGATTGAATTCATGATGTCTTCGCGTCCCCAATCGCCCACGCCGGGCAACGGCCAGGCCGACGAGTGCGTGACGCTCGTCGCTACGGCGTCGCTGCCCACGCGCTACGGTACGTTCACGTCGTACGCTTTCCGCGTATCCGGCAGCGATGCCGAACATCTTGCACTCGTGATGGGCGACGTCGCCGGCGAGCAGTCCGTGCTGACGCGCCTTCATTCCGAATGCCTGACCGGTGATGTATTCGGCTCGTACCGCTGCGACTGCGGCGAGCAACTCGATCTCGCATTGCGCTACATCGCGGCCGAAGACCGCGGCGTGCTGCTGTATCTGCGCGGCCATGAAGGGCGCGGGATCGGCCTGAGCAACAAGATCCGTGCATACGCGCTGCAGGAGCAGGGGCGCGACACCGTCGAGGCGAACCTCGACCTCGGCCTGCCCGACGATGCCCGCGAATACGACTCGGCCGCGGCAATCCTCAGGATCCTCGGCGTGACGTCGGTGCGGCTGATGAGCAACAACCCGGCTAAATTCGACACGCTCGCGAAGCACGGCATTCCTGTCTGCGAACGCGTCGCGCTTGCGGTGCCCGTGCGCGAGGAAAACGAGCGTTATATCCGCACGAAGCAAACGAAGTTCGGGCATTACTTCGAAGAAAACGAGTAATCGCCCCGGGCGCTCCGGCGCCCGTTTCTCGTCACCTGTTCCCTGGATCGTCGCCGGCCAAGGCGACGATTTCCATTTCCCCTTCGTCCGTTCCGCTTTCGGGTTTGCGACGGCGCTCGCGTGACGTCGCCTGAACGATCCGTCTCCCCCATGTCCAAACCGTCGAAGATCGAAACCGAGCGTTTGACGCTGCGCCGCTGGCGGCCGGCGGATGCGGGCGCGCTGTCGGCGATGCATGAGGATCCGGACGTGACCACGTGGCTCGCGTGCGGTCCGATGTCCGTTGACGAGGCGAGCGACGTCATCGCGCGCTTCGACGCACATTTCGATGCACACGGTTTCGGCCCATGGGCAGTCGAGCGTCGTGTCGATGCGATGTTGATCGGGGTGTGCGGCCTGTCGCGCGAAGTGCGTGCAACGCATCCGATGGCACCGTGCGTCGAGATCATGTGGCGGCTGGCGCGCCACGCCTGGGGGCAGGGCTACGCAGCCGAAGCGGCCGCCGCCGCACTGGCCGACGGGTTCGACCGGGTCAGACTTGGCGAGATCTTCGCGTGGACGGCCGACACCAACCAGCGATCACAGCACGTGATGCAGCGGCTCGGCATGCAGCGTCAACCCGCGCGAGATTTCGACCATCCTGCATTGCCGGAAGGGCACGCGCTGCGCCGGCACGTCGTATATGCTGCCCGCGCCGCCGGCCTGGCCGGCGCGTAACGGCTCACACGTGTTCGCCCGTCAGCGCCACGTGCCGTTCTGCAGCACAATCCGGTAGCCGTCGGCATCCTCGAAAGTCTGGCCGGATATTTCCCAGTACGGATTGAACGACGTTACCGGCATGAAGCCATGCTCTGTGGCGCGCGCGCAGGCGGCTTCCCATTCCGGCCGATCGGGCAGGTAGAACACGATCAGGTCTTCGGGCGTCGGCGACGGCGCGATCGGATGATCGGGGCAGTGCGTGAATTCGAAGTGATAGTCGAGGCCGTCACGCCCGAGCATCACGCCGGAAAAGCCGTCGTGATCTTCAAAGCGATAGAGCACCGACAGCTCGAATGCTTCGCGATACATGCGCTCGGTGCGGGTGAGGTTACCAACGGGGCGGGCAATGCGCAGATGGGCGTGCAAGATGACCTCGGCGGGGCAGTGGCGGGCCGGTCAATGATAAGTCCGCTGATCCGCGTTGCGTGAGGCAAGCGGATGACATCACCATGCGTCGCGTCTGACGAGTGCGCCGGAGCGGAAGCGATATGGCCCCGCAAAGTGTGCAGGCAAGAAAAAGCCCGCTACATTGAGCGGGCTGAATCCATGTTTGGAGACATGGAGGAGACAGACGTAAATTTAAGGGAAAACCCGAGGCATGGCAAGCCCTAGTTGTATCGATACAACTTCCTGTTGCATCGCACTCACATACCGCCAGCCCGGGCGTGCGCCGCAAACGCTTTGAAACGCTCCTGCGCGACCGGTAACGCGTACTTGTCGCGCATCTCCGTCTCGATCCATGCACAGGCCTCGCGCGCGCAGTCGGTCAGCGCGTGCCGCGTCGCGTGCCCGTCGATGTCGTAGACGAAGCGCACGCCGACTTCGTCGTCGGCCACTTGCCGCTCGAGCTGGTTGAGCTGCAGTTGCGACCCATGCTGTTGCGACAGCGCACGCAATTCGTCGAAGTGATATTCGAGCCAGTCGGCAAAGAACAGTGCGTCGCTGTGGCAGGGCAGCCGGAAGGCCGCGCTGCGTGACGGGCGCGGCCCGGCTTCGCTGGCCGACGCGTGCGGTTCGCCGTCGGTGGTGATGGACGTGTCGACGGGCGCGAGCGGTTGCCGAATTCGGCGGTAGGGCTCGCGATCGCGCAACGCATGCCACAGCAGTTCGTCACCGGCGGCGCCGGACGGCTGCATCGTCAGGTCATGCCGGCCTTCGCCGGCCGGAGCGATGTCGCGGATCACGAGGCGCAGCGAGCAGAGCGGCTCGTCCGCGACCAGCAGCGTCGCCGCGCGCGGAGCTCGGAAGAGCACACGTCT
>NZ_JAAGPB010000465.1:0-6806 GCF_017104585.1 Burkholderia sp. Ac-20392 | reverse complement strand
CGGCCTTGATGTGCGGCCACGCGAGCGCCTGCGCGCCGGTGGGCGCGGCGAACGTGCGCCGGAACCACGCGGCGACGGCCGGGTGGAACACGTCGAGCGCACTGGCGGCAGGGCGGGTAGCGGTGACGTCCATCGGAGCGTTGAAATGGGGTGCAAGCGCGCGGCGGGCGCGCACACGAATCGAATCGTCAGTGTGCCAGACGTCGCGCGTGCGTGCCGGGCACGTACGGCGACGATTCGAATTCAGATGGGGGCCATCACCGCACTTTCAACGAACGGAAAGTTGCATGCGCGTCGGCACGCCGATCGCGTGCTGAATTGCGTCGAATTGCGACTAAACGCGATTCAGCCAGCCGAGCCAGTGCTCGAGCAACGGCGCACGCGAGCACAGCGACTGCGCGAGCCACAGCGTGCCGCCCCATGCGGCGGCCACGACGATCAGGTCGCAATGCCCGCTCTTCCACAGGTTGAGCGAGTGACGCCGCCAGATCCACGGCACGCCGAGCGGGTTCGGCCAGTCGGCGAGCAGGTGCATCAGGCCGCCGCATGCGAAGCCGAACAGCGGCGCGGCCCACAGCGGATGCGGATGATGGATGAGCCCGTGCCACCCGAGCGCCAGCAGCGCGATCCAGCCGATACCCCAGTGCGTGACGGTGCGATGCGTGATCCACAGGCGGCGCTTGCGGCTCCACCATGCGACTTCGAGCCAGTCGGGCGCGGTGCCGCCCGCGACGCCGGCCGCGAATGCGGCGAGCATGCCCGAGTGCCACAGGCCTGTTGCACCGGTTTGTGCGACGAGGACTGCGGCGGCGACACCGGCCGCGATGCCGGACGCATGATGCGCATTGTGTGATGCCATAGGAAGCGAGACGAAGAAACGTGAAGCGGTGCGTGCATGAAAAATGATGCAGCGCGAAAGCGGGGCGCTATCTTCGCAGATCGGCCCGTGCTGCGGGAGGGACGTTTGCAGATTTTTTTGCACGTGTCGCGTGGCTTTCCGTGCAGTTCGCAACTTTCGGTTTTTTGTGCGCTGCGTGATGACGTATGCCGCGTGCAATTTCGACCGATCCGCGGGCATGTTCTTGAGCAGCATGACCTCGCGCACATGACGAATGCGCTTTCGTTGCACACCCCGTGTTCGACCCTTTTTGTCCCCCTATACTACGAAACCGGAGATGGCCGTCGGCGTGCCGGCGACCATGAGCGGAACAGGTGCTTTTCCTGCCTGAAGGAGATCCACATGGGGGACATGCAATGACTACGCTGAATCGCTTCAAATCATCCGCTGTCGTGCTCGCGACGGTGGCCGGCATCGGCTTCCTGCCGAACGCGCCCGTCTATGCGAAGGGGCCGCAGCCCGCAGTCCTGACGAGCTCGGCCGTCGCGGTGGCCGACAAGTACAGCGCGGATGCCGCGGAGCGGATCTTCAAGGAAGGCGGCAACGCGATCGACGCGGCCGTCGCGATCGCATTCACGCTCGCCGTCACGTATCCGGAAGCCGGCAACATCGGCGGCGGCGGCTTCATGACGATCTACAAGGACGGCAAGCCGTACTTCATCGATTACCGCGAGCGCGCGCCGCTCGCCGCGACGAAGGACATGTATCTCGACAAGGACGGCAACGTCGTCAAGGGCATGAGCCTGTACGGCCCGCGCGCGGTCGGCGTGCCGGGCACGGTCGCGGGCATGTGGGAAGCGCAGAAGCGCTTCGGCAAGCTGAAGTGGAAGCAGGTGCTCGCGCCGGCGATCCACTACGCGCGCGATGGCTTCGTCGTCGACGAACAGCTCGCGCAGCGCGGTGTCGACGCATCGAAGGAGTTCGGTGGCAAGACCAACTTCGACAAGTATTTCTCCGGGCTGAAGGCGGGCGTGAACTTCAAGCAGCCGGATCTCGCCGACGTGCTCACGCGCATCGCGAACGACGGCGCGGAAGGGTTCTACAAGGGCAAGACGGCCGAGCTGATCGCCGCATCGATGAAGACCGGCGACGGCAACGGGCTGATCACCACCGAGGATCTCGCGCAGTACCGCGCGGTGTGGCGCCAGCCGGTGCAGGCGAAGTGGAACGGCTATGACGTGATCACCGCGCCGCCTCCGAGCTCGGGCGGCATCGGCCTCGTGCAGTTGCTGAAGATGAAGGCCGACCTCAAGCAGGACTTCGAGGGCGTGAAGCTCAACTCGCCGCAGTACATCCACCTCGTCGCGGAAATCGAGAAGCGCGTGTTCGCCGATCGGGCGCAGTATCTCGGCGATCCCGATTTCTACAAGGTGCCGATCGCGCAGCTGACCGACGACGCCTACATCGCGAAGCGGGCGGGCGAAGTCAACCCGAAGGAACCGTCGGATACCAAGAGCGTGCAGCCGGGCCTCGGCACGACGATGCCGGAGAAGGCTGAAACGACGCACTTCTCGGTGGTCGACAAGTGGGGCAACGCGGTGTCGAACACGTACACGATCAACGGCTATTTCGGCTCGGGCGTGATCGCCGACGGCACCGGCATCGTGCTGAACGACGAGATGGACGACTTCTCCGCGAAGCCGGGCGTCGCGAACATGTTCGGCGTGGTCGGCAGCGACGCGAACGCGATCGAGCCGAAGAAGCGCCCGCTGTCGTCGATGTCGCCGACGATCATGACCAGGGATGGCAAGGTGTCGCTCGTGATCGGCACGCCGGGCGGCTCGCGGATCTTCACGTCGATCTTCCAGGTGATCAACAACATCTACGACTTCAAGATGCCGTTGAAGGAGGCCGTCGGTGCGATGCGCTTCCATCACCAGCTGCTGCCGCCGAACACGATCTTCTGGGAGCCGTACCACCCGATCGAAGGCGAACTCGCGAAGCAGATCGAGGCGCGCGGCTACACGCTGAAGGGGCAGGATTTCAGCGGCGACATCCAGGTGATCAAGATCGACGGCAAGACGCCGGAAGCAATGGCCGACCCGCGCGGGCGTGGCGTGACGCGGATCATTCACTGACGTGAAGGGGGCGTGCGCAACTGCGAAGGCGGCCGCGCATGCCGTGTTCCACAGCCGGGTGTCGTGCCGCCGGCTGCGGAACGCACTCAGCCGTTGGTCCGGATGAATTCGGCGATGCGTGCCGAGATGGCGTCGGGCGCATCTTCGAAGCAGTAGTGCCCGACGCCCGCCAGCCGTTCGACGGGCGCGGACGGAAACAGGGCCGTGAAGAGCGGCAGGAAGTGTTCGGCGCCGAGCGTTCGATCGGCGTCTCCCCAGATCGCGAGCGCGGGTTTTTCGCGTATCGCGCGCAGCGCCGCCGCATCGGGCTCCTCGAACCGGTGCGCGCCGGCGGCAAACCCGCGGGCCCATCCGATCGCGCCGACGCAGTCCTCCGGTTGCGCGAACGGCGCACCATATGCGTCGATCCACGTGTCGTTGATGATCGCGTGATTTTCGAACCCGTTCAGCTTCAGCGTGCTCAGGATGTTGAAACCGAGCTGACCGAGTACCGTCTCCAGCGTATCGTCCGCCGCCGCGCGCATGATCCACTGGAACCACGGCGCATCGCGACCGTTCGCGTTCAGGCGGTCGACCAGATCGGGCTGGCCGAACGGCGTCGGCCCGTTCGCGGACACGATCCGCCGGATGCGATCCGGATGCCGCGCGGCGAGCCCCATGCCGACCGGGCCGCCGAAGTCGTGCAGCACGAGTGTGATGCGATCGAGGTCGCGCGCGAGCACGAAGCGCTCCAGGTTGTCGATATGGTCCTGCAGCCAGTAGCTGCGATCATGCGGCGTCGCGCTTTTGCCGAAGCCCATGTGATCGGGGACGACGACGCGGTGCGTCGGACTCAGCGCGGCAATCAGATGACGAAACAGATAACCCCACGTGGGTTCGCCATGCAGGCACAGGATGGTTTCGCCGTCATGCGGGCCTTCGTCCACGTAGTGCATCCGGAAGCCGGATGCGTCGTCGAAATGCGGGGCGAATGGAAAGGTGCCGTCGAACGTGGCATCGGACCGGATCATCGAACGCTCCTTCGGATAGTCGGACAGGTTGGTTTCAAGTTGAAACCGAATCGAAGCGTAGGATATTGGGTTTCAAGTTGCAACCAAAATTGTGGTTGGGCTGCAAGCCGAACGACTGGTGGGCTGGTGTGCGAAGACGTGCCGGAAAGAAACGCAGCCGGAAAGTATTGGCCGGACATATGAGTTGAAGCACCAATCAGACCCGAAGCGACCATTCCATTCGTCGATTGCGAACAGTCGGGCCCGGTGCGATTGATCTTTCGTGCGACGAGTTTTATATTGCAACCATTCATTTCAACGGAAACGACCACCGTTCCGCCCGCATTCCGGGCACGGAGTCGCCTCGAGCCTCGATGACCAGACGAACCACGCACGAAGATTCCCCCTGTGGCGTTGCCCGTCCGCTGGACGCGATCGGCGACTGGTGGTCGCTGCTGATCGTCCGCGATGCGTTCGACGGGCTGCGCCGCTTCGGCGAATTCCAGAAGAACCTCGGGCTGGCCAAGAACATCCTGGCTGCGCGCCTGCGCAACCTGGTTGCGCACGGGATCATGGACATCGTGCCGGCCGCGGACGGCGGCGCGCATCACGAATACGTGCTGACCGAGAAAGGGCGCGGCCTGTTTCCGCTGCTCGTCGCGCTGCGGCAGTGGGGCGAGGATTTCTTCTTCGAACCGGACGAGGCGCACGTGCTGCTCGTCGACCGGAAGGCCGGGTTGCCGGTCAGGAAGCTCGAACTGCGTTCGCAGGACGGCCGCGTGCTCGGGCCCGAGGACACGGTCGTGTTGCCGCCGCCGGACTGACGTGCGGCGGTCGCGGCAATCGCGCCTGCGTTACCGCTTCAGCAGCGCGTGCGCCTGCACGATCTGCTCGGCGAGCTGGTTGATCGAGATGCGCCGTTCCATCGCCTGCGAGCGGATCTGCTGGTAGGCCTCTTCCTCGCTGATCGCGTTGTGCTGCATCAGCAGCGTCTTCGCTTCCTGCAGCGTGCGCGCGGACATCACGCGCTGTTCGAGCTGCGCGATGCGGCGCCGGTATTCGTCGTGCCGGCGGCTCTGGTGACACGCGAGCGCCATCGCGCTCAACAGGCCGAACGAGCGCACCGGCGTCGTCACCGCGCTCTGCGCGTCGATGCGCAGCATCAGTTCGAGGATCGTCGGGCTTTCGTAGGTCGTGACCGCGATGAGCGGCGGCCGTGCGTCGTCTTCCAGCCACGGGATCGACAGGTGCAGCAGGTCGGGCCGGACCGCGAGAATCACGAGGTCGACGCTTTCCGGCAACGCGGCGGGCGGCGGCCAGCGCTGCTCGGTCGGGCAGCCGATGCGCGAGAGCTGCTCGACGAGCAGCAGGCCGTTGTCGTCGTCCGGGTAGTACACCATCACGCGCAGCGAGCGCAGTTCGGCGAGCAGGCGCGGCGTCGAGCGGATCGGGGTGCGGGCGCGCATCGTCGGTTACGCCTTCTGTTCGTCGGGCGTGTGCACGCGGTCGCCGAGCGAATGCGTGACGAGGTACGGATCGGGATGCACGCGTCGCGTCGCTTCGCGCACGATCGTGAAATTGCCGTCGGCCGTCGCGCAGCCGATGCGCGGGTAGAGGCACGTGTGCTGCGTGAGCCGGTCGATCTTCACACGCCCCTGCGGCGCATCGAATTCCGCGTCCGCGAGATGTTCGACGAGCCGGTCGCGCTGGTCGGTGCCGGCACGCGCGAGCGCATTGGCGAACAGGTGAACCTGGAAATACGCGGCTTCCCACGGTGCGGACGCACTCGCGTCGTCGCCGAAGCGCGCCTTGAGCTGCGCGATGCAGCGCCGGTTCACGTCGGAATCGATGGTCTGGAAATAGGGCGACGACGTGTAGTGGCCGGCCGCGGCCGCGCCCATCTGGCCGAGCTCGATCTCGGAGGTCGTCAGGCTCGCGATCGGCATCTTGCGCGCATCGAGGCCGGCTTGCGCATACGCGCGGTAGAACGCGGCCGTGCTGTCGCCCACCAGCGTGCTGAACACGAAGTCGGGCGCCTTCGCGCGGATGTCCTCGACCACCGCCGCGAAATCCTGCTCGGACGCGACGAGCGGCATGTACACCTCGCCGAGGATCTGGCCTTCCGGATGCTGCGTGACGAGGTCGATCATGATGCGGTTCGACTCGTACGGGTAGATGTAGTCGGACCCGACCAGGTACACGCGCGCACCGAACTGCGCGGTCATGAAGGCAGCCAGCTGCACGCTGTTCTGGTTGGGCGCCGCGCCCGTGTAGATCACGTTCGGCGAGAACTCGAAGCCTTCGTAGAGCGTCGGGTAGAACAGCAGCTTGTCCCACTTCTCGACGATCGGAATCAGCGCCTTGCGGCTGCTCGACATGTACGCGCCGAACAGCACGTTCACGCGTTCGGTGGCGATCAGCTCTTCGGCGAGCCGTGCATAGACGGCCGGGTCCGAGCAGGCGTCGCGCACGACGGGCACGATCTCGCAGCCGTTCGCGCCGCCCGCTTCGTTGATCTCGGCGATCGCCTGCAGCGTGCCGCGCAACTGGCTCTGGCCGAGGTGCGACGTGCATCCGCTCTGCGAGAACAATACGCCAACCTTCACA
The DNA here is from genome assembly GCF_017104585.1 of Burkholderia sp. Ac-20392. NCBI lineage: Bacteria > Pseudomonadati > Pseudomonadota > Betaproteobacteria > Burkholderiales > Burkholderiaceae > Burkholderia > Burkholderia sp. Ac-20392. Next base: position 234 of record NZ_JAAGPB010000465.1, on the reverse strand, counting down.
CTGTTCATTCGGTCTTTCCTGTCTCTTCCGGGTGGGGCCGTCACGCGGTCAGCCGCCCGGCCGCGTGCGCGACGACGGCCGGCAGTGCGTCGCCGTTCGCCGCGTGGACGCAGCTCGGGCCGACGCCAAGTATTGTAGACAACCCGGGCGGTGCGCCGAACGACAAACCGGCGATCGCGACGCCGCGCTGCCGGCCCTGGCGTGCCGCGTGGCGCGCATCCTCGACGAGGTAGC
>NZ_JAAGPB010000464.1:0-6723 GCF_017104585.1 Burkholderia sp. Ac-20392 | reverse complement strand
CACTGGCGGCGCATGCGCACGGTGGTCGACGCGATGCGCGCGCCGCCGCCAGCGCCGGCCGGCGAACACGAGGCCTGAAAAAACAAAACCCCGCATGCGTGAACATGCGGGGTTTCGCGACTGGCGGCCGGCGGTGCCGGCCCCGGGCGAAGCGCTTAGTTTGCTGCGCCTGCGTCGTTCGTGCCAGCTGCCGATGCGGCTGCGGCCTTCGCCTTGCCCTTGGCCGAACCGTGGTGCTTCAGCGCGTGCTTCGGCTTGCTGTGATCCTTCTTGGCCGGTGCCGGAGCGGCTGCCGACGTGTCGGCTGCCGGCGCGGACGCCTGTGCGAATGCCGAAACCGATGCGAGTGCGAATGCTGCGGCGATGATCGAAGCGAGCGTCTTCTTCATTGTTCTTCCTTTAGCGGAGAAAAAATCAAACGTACCGGTAAGTAAAGATGCGAGGCATTCGCATCGGAGCCCCAGGCCGCGAGGCCGGCTTTCGCCGTTCCTCCGCGACAAAACCTGACGCACTGGTTCCATAACGCACCGTGTTCGCGGAAAGTTGACACGTTGCTTGCGCCCCTCGGGTTTCCCCGGGGGAGCACGCGTATCCCGGTGTCGGCGACCGGTCGGGCAGTCGCCGCGGCGGCGGCGCAAACCGGCTCGCGCGCCATCGGGGCGACGCTTATACTGGCGTCCATCCGTCCCTTTCCCCGGAAACCGGATCGCGGCCGGTCGTCAGACCGCCGCCGTCTCGAGGCGCTCAAATTGCCCGATCACAATCTGGACAAACTGAAGATCGACCGGCGTCCGCTCGCGCCGGCGCCCCGCCGGCGCCGGTGGCTCCGCTATGCGGTCGCCGCCGCGGTCGTCATCGGCGCGATCGCCGCCGGCCTCGCGCTCACCGGCCGGCCGGCCGTCGAAACCACCGCCGTCACGTCCGCCTACCCGTACCAGAACGACACGCAGCTCAATGCGACCGGCTACGTCGTGCCGCAGCGCAAGGCCGCGGTCGCGTCGAAGGGCCAGGGGCGCGTCGAATGGCTCGGCGTGCTCGAAGGCACCCGCGTGAAGAAGGACGAGATCATCGCCCGCCTCGAAAGCCGTGACGTCGAAGCCTCGCTGGCGCAGGCGCTCGCACAGGTGAAGGTTGCCCGCGCCAACCTCGGCGTCGAGCAGGCCGAGCTGAAGGACGCCGAGATCGCGTTGCGCCGCACCTCGGTGCTCGCGCCCAAGGGCGCCGTGCCGGCCGCGCAGCTCGACACCGACACGGCCCGCGTGAACAAGGCCCGCGCGTCGGTCAACAGCGACCAGGCCGCCATCACGTCCGCCGAGGCCAACGCGCAGGCCGCGCAGGTCGCGGTCGACCAGACGGTGATCCGCGCGCCGTTCGACGGCATCGTGCTCGCGAAGCACGCGAACGTCGGCGACAACATCACGCCGTTCTCGTCCGCGTCGGACAGCAAGGGCGCGGTCGTGACGATCGCCGACATGGACACGCTCGAGGTCGAGGCCGACGTCGCCGAATCGAACATCGCGAAGATCCGCGCCGAGCAGCCGTGCGAGATCCAGCTCGACGCACTGCCCGACATGCGCTTCGCGGGCCGCGTGTCGCGCATCGTGCCGACCGTCGACCGCTCGAAGGCCACCGTGCTCGTGAAGGTGCGCTTCGTCGACCGCGACGACCGCGTGCTGCCCGACATGAGCGCGAAGATCGCGTTCCTGTCGAAGCCCGCGTCGGCGCAGGACCGGCAGCCCGTGACGGCCGTGCAGGCAAGCGCGGTCGTGGAACGCGACGGCCGGCCGGTCGTGTTCGTCGTGAAGGACGACGCCGTGCGCGCCGTGCCCGTCACGCGGGGCGAGCGGATCGGCGAACTCGTCGCGATCCGCGGCGTGAAGCCCGGCGACACGGTCGTGCTCGCGCCGGACGCGAAGCTGAAGGACGGCGCGAAAGTGACCGTCGCGAAGAAGTAGCGCACGCGTGAACGACGCCCCGCCGCCCCTCGTCGAGATCAGCCACGTCGCGAAGTCGTACCGGCGCGGCAACCAGATCGTGCCCGTGCTGACCGACATCACGCTCGACATCGGCGAAGGCGACTTCGTCGCGCTGATGGGGCCGTCCGGCTCCGGCAAGAGCACGCTGCTGAACCTGGTGGCCGGCATCGACCGGCCCGACAGCGGCGAGCTGCGCGTGGGCGGGCTCGACATCTCGCTGCTCGCGGAGGCGCAACTGGCCGAATGGCGCGCGGCGAACGTCGGCTTCATCTTCCAGTTCTACAACCTGATGCCGGTGCTCACCGCGTTCGAGAACGTCGAGCTGCCGCTGATGCTCACGCACCTGTCGCGCCGCGAGCGGCGCGAGCGCGTCGAGCTCGTGCTCGACATGGTGAACCTCGGCGACCGGACGAGCCATTACCCGTCCGAGCTGTCGGGCGGCCAGCAGCAGCGCGTCGCGATCGCGCGCGCGCTGATCACCGATCCCGTGCTGATCGTCGCCGACGAGCCGACCGGCGACCTCGACCGCGCGTCGGCCACCGACGTGCTCGCGATGCTGCAGCGGATGAACGCCGAGCTCGGCAAGACGATCATCATGGTGACCCACGACGCGCACGCGGCCGGCGCCGCGCGCTCGCTCGTGCATCTGGAAAAAGGGGAGCTGATCGATGGGCACGCCGGCTGACCGGCTGCGGGAGCGCGCGCGATGTTCGTGCTGAAGCTGATCGCGCGCAACGCGCTGCGGCACCGGCTGCGCACGCTGCTGACCGTGCTCGGGCTCACCATCGCCGTGCTCGCGTTCGGGTTGCTGCACACGGTGGTCGACGCGTGGTACGCGGGCGCGGCCGCCGCGTCCAGCGGACGGCTCGTCACGCGCAACGCGATCTCGCTCGTGTTTCCGCTGCCCGTGAGCTACGAGAACCGGATCCGCGGCGTCGACGGCGTGACGGCCGTGGTCCGCTCGAACTGGTTCGGCGGCATCTACCGCGATCCGAAGAACTTCTTCGCGAGCTTCGCGGTATCGGACAACTATCTCGACCTGTACCCGGAATACATCGTCCCGGACCAGCAGCGCGCCGATTACAACCGCGACCGGCGCGGCTGCCTCGTCGGGCGCCAGCTCGCGACGCAGTTCGGCTTCAAGATCGGCGACGTGATTCCGCTGAAGGGGACGATCTATCCGGGCACGTGGGATTTCGTCGTGCGCGGGATCTTCGACGGCCGCGACGACTCGACGATCACGCGCCAGTTGGTGTTCCACTGGGACTACCTGAACGAGACGGTGCGCCAGCGCACGCCGAAGCAGGCCGACCAGGTCGGCGTATTCGTGCTTGGCGTCGCCAACCCCGACGATGGCGCGTCGATCGCGCGCAACGTCGACGCGGTATTCAAGAACTCGCTCGCCGAGACGCTGACCGAGACCGAGCAGGCGTTCCAGCTCGGCTTCGTCGCGATGTCGAACCAGATCATCGCGGCGATCCGCGTCGTGTCGTACGTGGTGATCCTGATCATCATGGCCGTGATGGCCAACGCGATGGCGATGAGCGCGCGCGAACGCACGGCCGAATACGCGACGCTGAAGGCGCTCGGCTTCGGCCCCGGATTTCTCGCGCTGATCGTGTTCGGCGAATCGGTCGTGATCGCGGTGGCCGGCGGCGGGCTCGGGATCCTCGCGACGCCGCCCGCCGCGAGCCTGTTCAAGCAGGCGGCCGGCGGCATCTTCCCGGTGTTCAAGGTGTCGACCGAGACGGTCGCGCTGCAGGCCGCGTGCTCGGTCGCGGTCGGCTTCGCGGCGGCGATCGTGCCGGCGTGGCAGGCGGCGCGTGTGCGCGTGGTCGAAGGCCTCAGGGCAATCGGTTAGGTTTGCACATGGCGATCCCGCTCAACTACATCGCGCGCAACCTGTGGACCCGACGGCTCACCACCGCGCTGACCGCCGGCGGGATGGCGCTCGTGATCTTCGTGTTCGCGACGGTGCAAATGCTCGACGCCGGGCTCACGAAGACGCTCGTGTCGACCGGTGAACCCGATAACGCAGTGGTGATCCGCAAGGGCGCCGAAACCGAGATCCAGAGCTCGATCGACCACCAGCAGGCCAATGCGCTCGAGATGCACCCGGCCGTCGCGCTCGGCCCCGACGGCCGGCCGCTCGTGTCGAAGGAAGCGGTCGTGCTGATCTCGCTGGTGAAGACGTCGACCGGCAAGCCGTCGAACGTCGTGATCCGCGGCGTGTCGCCGGCCGGCCTCGCGCTGCGCCCGCACGTGAAGCTCACAGCCGGCCGCCTGTTCACACCCGGCTCGTCGGAGATCATCGTCGGCAGCGCGATCGCGAAAGGCTTCAGCGGCACGCAACTCGGCGACAGCCTGCATTTCGCGCAACGCGACTGGACCATCGTCGGCATCTTCGACGCGGGCGGCAGCGGCTTCGATTCGGAGATCTGGGGCGACGTCGACCAGCTGATGCAGTCGTTCCGGCGCACCAGCTATTCGTCGATGGTGCTGCGCATCCCGAGCGCCGACGGCTTCGCGCGCTTCAAGGCCGACATCGACGTCGACCCGCGCCTCACCGACGAGGCGAAACGCGAGCAGACCTTCTACGGCGACCAGTCGAAGGCGCTGTCGACGTTCATCAACATCCTCGGCATCACGCTGTCGACGATCTTCTCGATCGCCGCGATGATCGGCGCGATGATCACGATGTATGCGTCGGTCGCGAACCGCGTCGCCGAGATCGGCACGCTGCGCGCGCTCGGCTTCAAGCGCATGAACGTGCTCGCCGCGTTCCTGCTGGAAGCGCTGCTGCTCGGCTTCGTCGGCGGTGTCGCGGGGCTCGCGTGCGCGTCGCTGATGCAGTTCGCGTCGTTCTCGACGACCAACTTCCAGACCTTCTCGGACCTGTCGTTCCGCTTCGTGCTGACGCCCGCGATCGTCGTGAAGACGCTGCTGTTCTCGCTCGTGATGGGGCTCGTCGGCGGGTTCCTGCCGGCGATGCGCGCCGCGCGGCTGAAGATCGTCGACGCGCTGCGCGCACAGTGACGCGCGGCCCCGTCGCTCAGTGCGCGCGTGGCACCCATGCACCGTGGAACCCGGCCGGCACGCGGCGCGGCAGGTGCACGGTCGCGACCGGCCCCGCGTCGATCGCGCGCGCATCGAGGATCACGACGTCGTTCGTATCCGTCGCCGCGCGGTAGACCATCACCAGCAGCCAGCCGTCGTCCTCGTCGACGCCGCCCGGGCGCGGCACGAACACCGGCTCGCTGTTCTGGTCGCCGGCCGGCACCGCGTAGCGCGTCGTCGTGCCGCTCGCGTGGTCGAAGCGCATCACGCCGCGCATTTCCGCGTTGTTCGGCTGCTCGACCGCATACAGATAACGGTAGCGGCGCCCCGTCCGGCTTTCGTTGATGCGCGGCATCTCGATGCCGCCGTCGGCGAGCGGCCCTTCGTCGATCAGCCCGTTCGCCGTATCGATCACGTAGCGCCACAGCTCGCCGACCGGGTTGTCGGCAAAGCGGCCCGTGCCCGCGTCGAGCCGCAGGAACGACGGATAGCGCACCGCATCGAGCACGATGCACGACGCGTCGCAGTCGTACGCGTTCACGACATGCAGGATGAAACACGGCTCGACCTCGAACCAGCGCACCGCGCCGCCATGACGCGGAATCACGCCGATGCGCGCGGGCCGGTCGTCGTGCCAGCGCAGCGGCATCCGGTAGCCCTGCTTCAGCAGCGAGAAGTCGTAGCCGACGTTCAGGTCGAGCAGCAGGCTGCGGGTTTCGGTGATCGCGAGGTCGTGCATCATCGACGGTGCGCTCAGGTCGATCTCGATATCGACGCGCTGCACGCCCTGCGCATCGGCCACGCCGTAGCGCAGCCACGGTGCGCGCCAGTCCGCGCGGAACGCGATCAGCTCGCCGGTCACCGGATCGACCTTCGGATGCGCGGTCATCCCGCCGCCGAGGCCAGCGTGCCGCGCCGGCACGCCGAGCGAATCGAGCGCGGCCGTGATCGCGAACGGCGCGCCGCCCTCCGACAGCGCGAGCAATTCGCCGGCATGCTGCAGCACGTTCACGTTCGGGTTGGTGTCGGGCAGCTGCGATGCCGCTTCAGGCGCATGCACGGCGGCCCACCGCTGCGTGCGCGCCCAGCGGTTCCGGTAGCCGGTCGCGCGGCCGCCTTCGAACGCGATCGCGTGCAGCATCGCGGCTTCCGGCCACCACGACAGCATGTCGCTCCCTTCGAAGCGGCCGCCCGGCGGATTCGGGCCGTTGCGCAGCAACGTGCCGGCGAGTTCGTGCGGGATCGCGCCGGTCACGCGCAGATCGACGAGATCGACCTCGTCGGCAACCGGCGCGATCGCGCCGCGGTTCAGATCTAATGCGGTCATGTCGTCCGATGCTCCTTTCAGCAGTCTTCGGTGGACGGCGGCAGCTCGCCGCGCGCCAGCGCGAGCGCATGGTCGCGCACGTCTTCCGGCCAGCCGGCGATCAGCTCGGCGAGCCGCGTCAGGTCGTTCGCATACAGCGCGCGCGCGGCTTCCTCGAAACCGGGCAGGTCGCCCGCCATCGCCGACATGAAGTGATAGGCGCGCGCCTGCGCGTCGCGGAGTCGATCGGCCGCTGCATGCGTGCGCCGTGCGTCCTCGACGAGCTTGCGCAGCGCGACCGACGCGCCGCCCGGCTGCGTGGCCAGCCATTCCCAGTGACGCGGCAGCAGCGTGACCTCGCGCGACACGACGCCGAGCTTCGGC
>NZ_JAAGPB010000463.1:0-6437 GCF_017104585.1 Burkholderia sp. Ac-20392 | reverse complement strand
CGACGGGATGCCCGCCGCGCTGTACTTCCCGCACGATGCGCTCGGCGCACCGTGCGACGACCCGGCGCCCCGCTATGCGGGACTCATCGCGCATCTCGGCGCGGTGATCGACCTGCTCGCGGCGATGGGCCGCGTCACGCCGCGCGTGCTGTGGAGCAACGCGGGCAACCTGCTCGACTATCTGCTCGAAACATATCGTTCGCTGCCATGCGCCGCCGATCCCGTCCGCGATGCGGACTGGCTGTTCGGTTCGAGCTGCGTGCACGGCGAACCGAATCCGCTGCGTGTGCCCGTGCGCGATGCCGTGCCGCGCTCGGCGCTGCTGCCGACGCCGTTTCGCGCGCGCCGCGTGTGCTGCCTGCGCTATGAAATTCCTGGAGAAACGCAACTGTGTGGAAGCTGCCCCCTGCTACTGACGATGGACGACGCGGCGCTGGCCGAGCAGGACGCGATCCGGTGACGGATGCCGGCCGCCGGCATGCGCTCGGCGCACTCGCGGCGCTCGGTGCCGCGTGCTGCGGTGCGCTTTCCCCGTCGTCCCGCGCCGTTGCCGCGACCCTCGATGCGCATCGCGCGCAGGGCGTGCGTGTGCCGGGCGCGGTGTCGCTGGCCGGCAATCCCGTCGTGTCGCAGGCGAGCGCGACGATGCCGGTGCGGCCGCAACGCGTGGTCGCGCTCGATTTCATGTTCGCGGAAAGCGTGATTGCGCTCGACCTCGTGCCGGTCGGGATGGCCGATACCGCGTTCTATCCGGGCTGGCTCGGCTATCAAAGCGACCGGCTCGCGAACGTGACCGATATCGGTTCGCGCCAGGAGCCGGGGCTCGAGGCGATCGCGGCGGTCAAGCCCGACCTGATCATCGGCGTCGGTTTCCGCCATGCGCCGATTTTCGATGCGCTCGACCGGATCGCGCCGACGATCCTGTTCCAGTTCAGCCCGAACGTGTCCGATGGCGGCGTACCGGTCACGCAGCTCGACTGGATGCGGCAGATCTTCCGGACGATCGGTGCGGTGACGGGGCGCGACGCGCGTGCGCAGGCGGTCGATGCGCAACTCGATGCGGGCATCGCGCGCAATGCGGCGAGGCTCGCGGCCGCGGGCCGAAAGGGCGAACGCGTCGCGCTGCTGCAGGATCTCGGCTTGCCCGACCGCTACTGGGCCTATACGGGCAACAGCGCGTCGGCGGGTCTTGCACGCGCGCTCGGGCTCGATTCGTGGCCGACCAAGCCGACGCGGGAAGGCACGCTGTACGTGACGTCCGCCGATTTGCTCAGGCAGCGCGAGCTGGCCGTGCTGTTCGTGACCGCGTCGGGGATGGAGGTGCCGCTGTCCGCGAAACTCGATTCGCCGGTGTGGCGCTTCGTGCCCGCGATGAAGGAACACCGGATCGCGCTCATCGAACGCAATATCTGGGGGTTCGGCGGGCCGATGTCGGCGCTGAAACTGGCCGACGTGATGACCGATACGATGCTGAAGCTGCCGGCCGTGCGTTGAGTGCGCGGCGGTCGATCGGCGGATGACGCCGCTTCGACTTCGACGGGCAGGGCGGTGCGGTTGGCCTGCGCGCGCCGCGCGGCGATCCGGCTCGACCTGGCCGCATGGCCGGCGGTCGCGCTCGATGCGATGCGCTGCGGTCGGGCAGCGTGCTCGCCGACGTCGGCCGCGGCATGTGCGCAGGATTCGCGGTGAATCGCCCGAGGCGTTCTGCGATCGCGCTACGCGCCAGCCACATTGCCTCCTGAAACGAAAATCGCCGACGCACTGCCATGGCAGCGCGTCGGCGATTTTTTCCATCGATGGTCGAATTACGCGCTCAGCGCGTCGACACCATTCTGCGCGTGCGACCTGGCCGGCGTCGTGTCGCTGACGATGCGCCCGTTGTCGAGCTTCAGCAAGCGGTCGGCGAGATCGAAGTAGCGATCGTCGTGCGTGATCACGATCACGGCCTTGCCGCGCGCACGCAGCTCGGGCAGCAGTTGCTCGTAGAACACGGCCTTGAACGACGGGTCCTGGTCGGCCGCCCATTCGTCGAACAGGTAGAACGGCCGGTCCTCCAGGTACGCGACGACGAGTGCGAGCCGCTTGCGCTGCCCGGTCGACAGTGCGCGGGTCGAGAATGCGCCGTCCACCACCTTCACCTTGTGATCGAGCGCGAGCTTCGCGACGAGCGCGTTCGCACGTGCATCGGCCTGCGCGCGGGACGGATCGTCGGGATCGACGATGCCGAGCAGTGCATCGAACAGGTGGAAATCGTTGAACACCGCGCTGAAGCGCTGCCGGTATGCGGCGCGCTCGCGCCAGCCGATCGTGCGGCCATCGACCTCGATCGTGCCTTCTTCCGGCTCGTAGAGCCCCGTCAGCACCTTCGCCAGCGTCGTCTTGCCGCTGCCGTTGCCGCCGACGATGAACACGAGCTCGCCCGGCTGGATCGTCAGGTTGATCGGCCCGATGCTGAACATCCGTTCGTCGCGCTCGTGGAAGTACGCATGCGTGACGCCGCGCAGCGTGACGGCGCCGGCCGGCGGCACGTCGGGTGCATCGGCTGCGGGCGGCACCGTGCGCAGCGCGCCGAATTCGGCCATCACGCCTTCGATCCGCGTGAGCGACACGCGGGCCGCATTGACGGTCGGCAGGTTGTTCAGCAGCCCGTCGAGCGGCACGAGCATGAACAGGAACACGACGACGTAGCCGGCGGCCGCGGCCGGATCGGCATGCACGCCGAGCTGCGGCCAGAACGACGCGATGCCGAGGAACACGTAGAACAGGAAGATGATCCAGCCGACCCCCACCGCGTACGCGCTGAACGCGCGGCGGCGGTGGTCGCGCACCTCGCCGATCGCGGCGCCGAGCTGGCCGTCGACGAACTGGCGAGCGCGCTCATCGTGCAGCTTCAGCTCCTTCGCGCCGGAAAACAGCGAGCCGAGATAGCCGAACAGGCGGTCCTGCGCCTGGCCGGCCGCTTCGAGCGATGCGATCGCGCGGCGGTCGCCGGTGTGATAGCCGAGCGAGCCGGCGATGATCGCGGCCAGCGCGAGCAGGCACACCGGCCACGACAGCCACGCGAGGTAGCCGAGGCAGCCGAACACGATCGAGCCGTGCATGACCAGGTTCGGCAGCGCGAAGAACAGCATCGACACGTTGGTGGCGTCGTCGGTCAGCACCGACTGCACGGGCGCCGCGCCGATCCGCTCGATGTCGCGCAGTTCGGCCGCGCCGACGCGCCGCGCGAGATGCACGCGCAGCCGTGCCATCGTGTCCTGCGACAGGCGCGCGAACAGCGTGCCCGACACGATCCGCGTGACGAGCGCGATCACTGCGCACAGCGCGAAGCGCCACGCGAGCGACGCGTCGGCCGCGCCCGGTTGGGAAAGCGCTCGGTTCAGCGTCGCGACGAGCAGCACGCTCGCGACGCCGTTCAATACGCACGCGGTGAGCGCCAGCACGAGTGACGCGCGGCTTTCGCGCAACAGCGCAAGGATCAGGCGCGCCGCGGGGCGGCCGGGGGAGGCGTCGAGGGACGGCGGGGAAGAAGGCTCGTGGGCGGCTGTCATCGGCAACGTCGGTAAAGGGAAGGCTAGCGAAAACGCGGAAACGGCAAAACTGACGTGAAAGCGGCGGGCGAGGCGGGGCCCCGTTCCGGCTTTCCTCCCTGATAGACGAACGGGCCGCGCAAATATTTAGCGGCGCGTTCAAAAAAGCGTTCGCACGGGCTTTGAGCACAAAACGGTAAAAAATCGGCCGCGCCGTTCGTCACACCAGTGAAGCCGCCCCAAGCGGCCCCGAGACTTGGCCGAAGCGGCCGGACCGAAGGACTTCACGCACATGACGAGTTTCCCGACTGCGCTGCACTACCGAATCCGCGAACTGGCGCGCCTCGCGCCCGACGCACCCGCCATCGCGGTCCCTTTCCAGAATGACTTGCGCCTGTCGCGCGGCGCGCTCGACGCGCGGGCGTCGCGGCTGGCCCGGCAACTGCGCGCGGCCGGCGTCGGCGCGGAAGTGCGGGTGGGCGTGTGCGTCGAGCGCTCGGGCGAACTGTTCGTCGCGCTGCTGGCCGTGCTGAAGGCGGGCGGCGTGTTCGTGCCGCTCGATCCGCGTCACCCGGCCGCGCGCCTCGACTGGATCGTCCAGGATGCGCAGTTGCGGCACGGGATCGTCGACGCTGCCGGTCGTGCGGCGCTCGGCAAGCCGTTCGAACACGCGTTTGATGTGGAAGCGGAAGCCGGCGCGGCGGACGGGCAGGATATTGCAGCCGATGAAGAGGTGGTGGCCGTCCACCCGCGTTCGGCCGCCTACATGATCTATACGTCAGGTTCGACCGGCACGCCGAAGGCGGTCGTCGTCGAACACGGGCCGCTTGCCGCGCATTGCGACGCGCTCGCTGCCGCGCTGCCGATCGAGGCGGGCGACCGCCTGCTGCATTTCGCGTCGGTCAATTTCGACGCCGCGCATGAATGCTGGCTCGCGCCGCTCGCGACGGGGGCGAGCATCGTCGTGGCGCCGCCGCAACCGTTTGCGCCGGATGCCGCGCATGCGCTGCTGGTGAGTGAAGCGATCAATGTGGCCGCGTTCCCGCCCGCGTACCTGCGCGAATTCGCGGCAGTGGCCGCGCGCGACGGCGTGCCGCCGGCACTGCGCGTGCTCGCGTTCGGCGGCGAAGCGCTGCCGCAGCAGGCATTCGAATTCGTGCGCGGCACGTTCCCGTCGGTGCGCCTAATCAACGGCTACGGGCCGACCGAGGCCGTCATTTCGCCGATGCTGTGGCCGGTCGAGCCGGGCGAGACGCCCGTGCTGGCCGCCGATGATGCGTATGCGTCGTTGCCGATCGGCCGCGTGATCGGGCCGCGCGTCGCGCGTGTCGACGGCAGCGAAGTCGACGGTGTGGGTGAGCTGCTGCTGGGTGGCGTTTGCGTCGCGCGCGGCTATCACGGCCGTCCGGCGCTGACGGCCGAACGTTTCATTCCCGATGCCGACGGCGAACCCGGTGCGCGCGTGTACCGCACGGGCGACCTCGCACGGCTGCGCGACGACGGCGCATTCGACTACCTCGGCCGCCTCGACGATCAGGTCCAGGTGCGCGGCGTGCGCGTGGAGCCCGCCGAGATCGCCGCGTGCCTGCGTTCGCATCCGGCCGTCGCTGATGCGGCCGTAGTTGCCGAAACCGGCAACGGGCCGACGCGGCTGATCGCGTGCGTCGCGCTGCGTGCAGCAGCCGATGATGCGGCGCTGAAAGCACACGTGGCGGCGCAACTGCCGGCTGCATGGCAGCCGCATCGGTTCGTGCGCTGTGATGCGCTGCCGTACACGCTGAACGGCAAGATCGACCGTGCCGCGCTGCGCGAGAAGATCGCTGCCACGCGCGACACCGCGCAAGGCAGCGGCGACGCCCCGCGCACGCCGACCGAACAGCAGCTCGCCGGCCTCTGGCAGACGCTGCTCGGCCTCGACGTCACGCCGTCGCGTGACGACCGTTTCTTCGCGCTGGGCGCCGATTCGCTCGCCGCGATGCAGTTGCAGGCCGCGATTCGCGCGGCAGTACGGGTGAACCTGCGGCTCGATACGCTGTTCGCCGATCCGGCGCTCTTCGAACTGGCCGAAGCGGTCGATCGTGCGGAGCGCGAAACCGGCGAACCGCTGGCTGCCATTTCCGCACGCCGCGCGCCGGCCGAAGCGGCCGTATCGGACGAGCCGCACGTCGATCGCGCCGCATCGCTCGCGCAGCAACGTTTCTGGGTGCTCGCACAAACGCGTGATGCGAGCGCCGCATATCACATCGCCGCGCACTGGACGATCGACGGCACGCTCGATCGCGCTGCGTTGCAGCGCGCGCTCGATCACGTGATCGGCCGCCACGAAGCGTGGCGCACGACGCTCGTCGACAACGACGACGGCATCGTGATGCAGCGCATTCATGCGCGTCTGCCGGTGTCGATCGTCGACATCGACCTGCGCGACCAGCCGCCTGCCGCCCGCGACGCGCAAGCCGCGCGTCTCGCCGAGCGCGATGCGGCCGAACCGTTCGACCTCGCACGCGGCCCGTTGCTGCGCGCGACGCTGGTCGCGCTCGCCGATGACCGACACCGCCTGCTGCTGACCGCCCATCACGCGATCACCGACGGCTGGAGCTCGCGCTGCGCGTTCGATGAACTGTCGGCCGCCTATCGCGGGTATGCCGAAGGCCGCGAGCCGTCGCTGCCCGAATTGCCGATCCAGTACGCCGACTATGCGGACTGGCAACGCGACATGCTGGCCGGCGGCGAGGGCGAACGTCAACTCGACTACTGGCGCGGCGCATTGCAAGACGTGCCGGGCCCGCTCGCGCTGCCGGTCGATCGTCAGCCGGGCGCCACACGCACGCTGCAAGGCGCGCGCGTGTCGGTGCGGCTGTCCGACGCGGTCGCGGCCGACGTGCGGCGACTCGCGCGCGACGCGCAGGA
>NZ_JAAGPB010000462.1:0-246 GCF_017104585.1 Burkholderia sp. Ac-20392 | reverse complement strand
GGGGCGGATCATTAAAAAAAAAAAAAAAAAAATATAACGTAAGATGTCTCCTTCCATCTGTAACGCCTTCACACCATCCACGAACACTACTGCGTGCATGTCATCCGATGCCACAATGCTAGTGTCTTACGCATGAAGCTCTATATATATGGAGCCTCATGTCACCACTATGTATTCTACATTGATAGGTGTGAACACGTGCGATTTATCTATGACATCGTGCCTTGTGTCATTACTCCTGTACAT
>NZ_JAAGPB010000461.1:0-6549 GCF_017104585.1 Burkholderia sp. Ac-20392 | reverse complement strand
CGTGCCGCCGAGGCCCGCGTGGTTGCTGGCGGAGCCGCTGCCGTTGTTGATGCGTGGGGAGCGGCCGGTATTTCATACGCCGCTCAGGATGATGTCGTCCCCTGAGCGGATCGAGGCAGGGTGGTTCGATGGTCAACTTGCGGCGCGTGATTACTGCGTCGCGCAGGACGAGGCCGGTGCGTGCTACTGGGTGTTCAAGGAGCGGGCGGGCAGCGAGGCCGAGCCGCGCTGGTTCCTGCACGGCCTGTTCGGGTGAACGGTGATGGTTGCGGAATTCAGCTGGCTGCCCGATTACGCGGAGTTGTTCTGCCGTTCGAACTTTTCGTTCCTGCATGGCGCGTCGCATGCGGAGGAACTGGTCGAGCGCGCGTCCGAGCTCGGCTATCGCGGGATCGCGATCACCGACGAATGCTCGCTCGCCGGTGCACCGCGCATGCACGTCGCGGCGAAGGCGAAAGGGTTGCCGCTCGTCATCGGTTCGTATTTCGACGTCACGCCGGATGAAGTCGCGCCCGGCCACGATCCGGGCCCCGGGGCGTTCGGGCTCGTGTTGCTTGCGCAGAACCGCGAAGGCTACGGCAACCTGTCCGAGCTGATCTCGTGGCGGCGGATGGAAGCCCCGAAGGGGACTTACAAGCTGACGTCGCGGATGCTGTCGGCGCCGCCTGCCAAGTTTGCGCACTTGCGCGGCATGCCCGACTGCTTCGCGATTCTCGTGCCGACGTATCCGGTGCGTGCCGATGTACTCGATGCGCAGGTCGCGTGGTTTCGCACGACCTTCGGCGAACGTGCGCGGCTCGGGCTCGTGCAATTGCAGCGCGCGCTGGACGGTGCGCAGCGCGAGGAGATTCGTGCGGCGGGAGAGCGGCGTGGCGTGTGCATCGTCGCGCTTGGCGACGTGACGATGCACCGGCGCTCGTGCAAGGAGTTGCAGGACGTGATGACGGCGATTCGCGTCGGGATGCCGGTTTCCGAGTGCGGGTATGCGCTTGCGCCGAATGCGGAACAGCATCTGCGCGGGCGGAACCGGATCGGGAATCTGTATTCGCCGGCGGAGATCGAGGAGACCTGCACGATTCTCGATGCGTGCGATTTCGAACTCGACTCGCTGCGCTACGAGTATCCCGACGAGATCGTGCCGAAGGGGCTCACGCCGACGAGCTATCTGGAGCAGGAAACCATGGCCGGGGCAGCCACACGTTATCCGCAGGGTGTGCCGGAGAAAGTGGCGAAGCAGATCCGGTATGAGCTCGACCTGATCGCGCAACTGAGCTACGAGCCGTTCTTCCTGACCGTCTACGACATCGTCAAATACGCGCGCAGCCAGAACATCCTGTGCCAGGGTCGCGGCTCGGCGGCGAACTCGGTCGTCTGCTTCTGCCTCGGCATCACCGAGGTGAATCCCGAGCAGAGCACGATGCTGTTCGAACGCTTCATCAGCGCGGAGCGAGGCGAACCGCCCGATATCGACGTCGACTTCGAGCATCAGCGTCGGGAAGAAGTGATCCAGCATATCTACGAAAAATACGGGCACAACCGCGCCGCACTTGCCGCCGCCGTATCGACCTATCGTCCGCGTGGCGTGCTGCGCGAAACCGGCAAGGCGCTCGGCGTCGATCCGATGCTGGTCGATCGCGTCGCGAAAGCGCACCGCTGGTTCGACGGCAGCCGCGACCTGCTGCAGCAATTCTCGACGATCGGGCTCGATCCCGAGACGCCGCTCATCCTGGCGTGGGCCCGGCTCGCCGCGCGGCTGCTGAACTTTCCGCGTCACCTGTCGCAGCACTCGGGCGGTTTCGTGATCAGCCGCGGCAAGCTCACGCGGCTCGTGCCGGTCGAGAACGCGGCGATGGACGGGCGGCGCGTGATCCAGTGGGACAAGGATGATCTCGAAGCACTCGGGCTGATGAAGGTCGACGTGCTCGCGCTCGGCATGCTGTCGGCGCTGCATCGCGCATTCGACATGCGCACCGCGTGGCGCGGGCCGCCGGAGCCGGATGGCGAGCCGTTCACGCTGAAGCACATTCCCCAGGATGACAAGGCGACCTACGACATGATCTGTCGTGCCGACACGGTCGGCGTGTTCCAGATCGAATCGCGGGCGCAGATGTCGATGCTGCCGCGCCTGCGCCCGCGGACTTACTACGATCTGGTGATCGAGGTTGCAATCGTGCGGCCGGGGCCGATCCAGGGCGGGGCAGTGCACCCCTATCTGAAGCGGCGCCAGGGACTCGAAAAGGTCAGTTATCCGAAGGAGGAATTGAAGCCCGCGCTCGAACGTACATACGGCGTGCCGATCTTCCAGGAGCAGGTGATGCAGATCGCGATGATCGCGGCAGGCTTCACACCGGGCGAGGCCGACCAACTGCGCCGTGCGATGGCCGCGTGGAAGCGCAAGGGCAATCTCGAGCAATATCACCGCAAGATCGTCGACGGGATGCGCGAGCGCGACTACCCGCCCGACTTCGCCGAACAGATCTTCGAACAGATCAAGGGCTTCGGCGATTACGGTTTCCCCGAAAGCCACGCAGCCAGCTTCGCGAAACTCGCGTACGCCAGCAGCTGGCTCAAATGCCACGAACCGGCGATCTTCCTCGCTGCGCTGCTGAACAGCCAGCCGATGGGTTTCTACCCGCCGTCGCAACTCGTGCAGGACGCGAAGCGTCACGGCGTGCAGGTGCTGCCGATCGACGTGACGCAAAGCAACTGGGAAGCATCGCTGGAAGCGCTGCCCGACCAGCCGCCTCCGCACGGCCAGCCGGCCGTGCGGCTCGGCCTGTCGCTCGTGCGTGGCCTCGGCGAAGTTGCCGCACGCCGCATCGAAGCCGCACGCACGGCGGCCGGCCCGTTCGACAACGTCGACACCCTCGCCCGCCGCGCGCAACTCGAACGCCGCGATCTCGAAGCGCTCGCCGCCGCGAACGCGCTCGCGACGCTCGCCGGCCATCGCCGCGATGCGCTGTGGCAAGCGGTTGCCGCCGCCCCCGAACGCGACCTGCTCGCGACCGCACCGATCGACGAATCCGAGAAGCCCGTACTCGGCGCGCCGTCGGAAGCCGACGACATCCTCGCCGACTATCACACCACCGGCCTCACGCTGAACCGCCACCCCGTCGCGCTGCTGCGGCCCGAGCTGCGCGCGCGGCGGCTGTCGTCCGCGGCCGAATTGCACGACCGCCCCGACGGCCGGCTCGCGCGCGCATGCGGGCTCGTGACCGCACGGCAGATGCCGGGCACCGCGAAAGGCGTGATGTTCATGACGCTCGAGGACGAAACGGGCTGCGTGAACCTGATCGTCCGGCCCGAGCTGCTCGCGCGGCAGCGCCGCGAAACCCTCGATTCGCGGCTGCTCGCCGCGTCCGGCGTGTGGCAGGTCGCGAGCGACGTGAGGCACCTCGTCGTGCAGCATTTCGAGGATCTGACGCCGCTGCTAGGCGGCCTGCGCACATCGAGCCGCGAATTCCACTGACGCAACCGGCGCACGCCGCCGAACGCGCGGTGCCTCGTCATCCATGCATACCAGTCGGCTCAACTGGTTCTATTCAGGTCTTATATTCGCGCCCAAAACCTGGCCGAACCGCGTACGGGAACTGTCCCCTTGCATACCAATCCGGGTAAATCCCTATCCCGTACTTCGTTGTAAACAAAGGGTTTGTGAGTGCTAAAACGCTTGCCGGGCAAGGCTTTCGGCGATTTTCGCACCGCTAATACCAGTTCGTTGACTGGTATTATGGTGGTTATATAATGCCCTCACTTTCGACGGCCTGCGGTCGTCGTCCGACACCCGGAGGCACATGGAAACCGGCTGGCCCGAACTGGCGCCCGATCCCCTCAGCGACACGCCGCTTTATCTGCAGCTCGCCCGCAACCTGGCGAGCGCGATCCACGCCGGCGCGTGGCGAGCCGGTGAGGCGCTGCCGTCGGAACGGCTGCTGTCGGTGTCGGTCGGCGTGTCGCGGATCACGGCCCGTCGCGCACTCGCGCTGCTGGTCGAGCAGGGGCTGATCAAGCGGGCGCGCGGGGCGGGCAGCTTCATCACGCCGCGTGTCGCCGATCCGCTGTCGCGTCTCGTCGGCTTCACCGCGAAGATGCAGCAGCGCGGTTTCGTGCCCGATTCGGTGTGGCTGTCGCGCACGCTGCGCGCCGCAAACCGCGACGAGATCACGCGTCTCGGCCTCGCGCCCGGCGCGACGGTAGCGCGGCTCGAACGGCTGCGCCGCGCGGACGGCATCGTGATGGCGGTCGAGCACTCGACGCTGCCGGCCGCGGTGGTGCCCGATCCGCAGGTGCTCGGCGCGTCGCTGTACGAATACCTTGAAGCGCGCGGGATGACCGTCGTGCGCGCATTGCAGCACTTTCGCGCGGCGAACGCGACCCACGCGATCGCGAAATGGATGGCGGTGAAGCCGGGTTCGGCCCTGCTGGTGATCACGCGGATCGGCTACGGCGCCGACCAGCGCGCGATCGAAGTGAGTGAAACGTATTGCCGCGACGATTACTACGACTTCGTCGCCGAACTGAAACGCTGACGCGCGAGACTGCCCGCGCGCGACACGCGTGAAGCAACGACACGGATTTGCAAATCACGACGCGGATGCCCGCGTCACCAGATCATCAAGAGAACGTCATGCTGACTGGAAACATCCTTACCCCCGACGGCTGGATTCACGGTTCGCTCGATAGCGAGAACGGCCGCATCACGACCCTCGACGGCAAGCCCGTCGATCCCGCGAAGAACGACGCGCCTTACATCCTGCCGGGCTTCATCGACCTGCACGTGCACGGTGGCGGCGGCGCCGACGTGATGGAAGGCGGCGACGCGATCGAGACGATCGCCCGCACGCACGCGCAATTCGGCACGACGAGCCTGCTCGCGACGACGATGACCGCGCCGCGCGACGAACTGATGAAAGTCGTCGGCAACCTCGGCAGCGTCGCGCGCACCCGCACGCCGGGCGGCGCGCGCGTGCTCGGCGTGCACCTCGAAGGCCCGTACATCAACCCCGGCAAGCTCGGCGCGCAGCCCGACGCGGCCGTGTCGGCCGTGCTCGACGAAGTGCTGAAGTACCTGTCGATCGCGCCGATCCGCGTCGTCACGCTCGCGCCGGAAATCGCCGGCCACATCGAGATCATCGGCGAGATGGCCGCGCGCGGCGTGCGCGTGCAGCTCGGCCATTCGCTCGCGACCTACGACGACGCGGTGGCCGCGCTCAAGCACGGCGCATGCGGTTTCACGCACCTGTTCAACGCGATGTCGCCGCTGCATCACCGCAACCCGGGCCTGGTGGGCGCGGCACTTGCTCACGCCGAATACGCGGAAATCATCCCCGATCTGCTGCACGTCCACCCGGGCGCGATTCGTGCTGCGCTGCGCGCGATCCCGCGCCTGTACGTCGTGACCGACAGCACGTCCGCAACGGGCATGCCCGACGGCGAATACCGGCTCGGCAGCCAGCACGTGACGAAGTGCCTCGGCGGCGTGCGCCTCGCCGACGGCACGCTCGCCGGCAGCACGCTGACGATGGACCAGGCGCTGCGCAACCTCGTGTCGCTCGGCCTGCCGATCGCCGACGTGTCGAACCGGATGTCGCGCTACGCGGCCGACTACCTCGGCGTCACCGATCGCGGCCGCCTCGAGCGCGGCGCATGGGCCGACCTCGCGGTGTTCGATCGCGACCTGAACCTCACCGCGACCTATGTCGAAGGAGAATCGATTGTCGAATATGCTTAAGGAAGCGCGCGAGTCCGCCCAGGTCGTCGCCGCGCAGATCGCCGACACCACGCGCGTCGAAGCGCTCGCCGGCCAATTGCTCGATCACCCGCCGGCCGTCGCGCTGACGGTCGCGCGCGGCAGCTCGGATCACGCCGCGAGCTATTTCGCGAGCCTGACGATGAGCCGCCTCGGCGTGCCGGTCGCGTCGCTGCCGATGTCGGTCGCGACGCTGCAGCAGGCGCCGCTGAAAGTGCAGGACCAGCTCGCGATCGCCTTCTCCCAGTCGGGCAAGAGCCCCGATCTCGTCAACACGATGGCTGCGCTGCGCGAAGCCGGCGCGCGCACCGTCGCCGCCGTGAACGTGCTGCCGTCGCCGCTCGCCGATGCATGTGAACACCAGTTGCCGCTGCTCGCCGGCCCCGAACTGTCGGTGGCCGCGACCAAGAGCTATATCGCGATGCTGTCGCTGTCCGCGCAGATCGTTGCCTTCTGGCAGCGCGACGCCGCGCTGATGACCGCGCTGCGCGGCCTGCCCGACGTGCTCGCGCAGGCCGGCCAGCTCGACTGGTCGCAGGCCGTTGCCGCGCTGGCCGGTGTCGAGCGGATGATCGTGATCGGCCGCGGCCTGGGCCTCGCGATCGCGCAGGAAGCCGCGCTGAAGCTGAAGGAAACGTCCGGCATCCAGGCCGAGGCGTTCTCGAGCGCCGAAGTCCGCCACGGCCCGATGGAGCTGATCGACCGCGACTATCCGCTGCTCGTGTTCGCTCCGCCGGGGCCCGAGCAGGCCGGCCTGCTGCAGCTCGCCGCAGACATGCGCGCCCGCGGCGCCGCCGTGA
>NZ_JAAGPB010000042.1:0-34485 GCF_017104585.1 Burkholderia sp. Ac-20392 | reverse complement strand
GGCGGCGGCGATGCGCGGCGGGTGCAGGTCGAGCTGCGCAATGCTTTCGATCCCGCATACGCCGCAGCCGGTGCGGCCGGCCAGCGCGCGGCGGTGCGCCTTCATCGCCATGAACGCCTGCTGCGACACGGTCAGCCGCACTTCGGCGCTGCCGGCCCGGCATTCGCTTTCGATGTCGAACACGTCCGACGCGCGCTCGACGATGCCTTCGCTCAACGCGAAGCCGAGGCCGAACTCGTCGAGGTCGATCGGGGTCGCCATCATGACCGTGTGCGCGATCCCGTTGATCACGAGTGCAACCGGCGTTTCGTCGACGACTCGGTCGACGGTGTCGCGCGCGTCGCCGGCACGGTGACGTGTCACACGACACGCGGTGCTGCCGGTCGGATCGTCGCGGCGGATGCAGGACTCCATGCGGTTTTCTCCAGGCGGATCGGCCGGCGGGCCGGCCGGGTCGGGCGCGTGCGCCGGACCGGGGGATTCGATGCTGCCGGGCGGGCGTGGCCGAGGGGCTCGGCATGGCCGTGGGCAAGCGTTTCATGGGATCTTAAAGGGGATGAAAGACGCGCCGGATATACAGCGCTGCAATGCGGAAAGCAGTACAGCTGACCATCCCGCAGGCACGAAATGTGTTTTCCGTACACACATCTTCGGCAGCGGAAGCAGCACAGTTTTAACGCGCGTTCGAACGATTGCGAGTATCGTTGCAAACGCGATATCGTCATTCACGCTTCGATGCCATGCGAGTGACCGTTTGTGTTCGCATGTGTTGTCGCCAAGCCGTCGCGCGATTTCCTGCTTCGAGCGTACGTCCTCACAACCACGAGCAAATTACGGTCATGGAAATCTTCGATGCGTTCCATCTCGCCCGATTGCAGTTCGCGTTCACGGTGTCTTTCCACATCGTGTTTCCCGCGATCAGTATCGGTATGGCGAGCTTCCTGGCAGTGCTGGAATGGCGCTACCTCGTCACCGGCGACGCCGCCTACAAATCCATGTTCCAGTTCTGGTCGAAGATCTTCGCGATCGGCTTCGGGATGGGCGTGGTCTCCGGCGTCGTGATGGCGTACGAGTTCGGCACCAACTGGGCCGGCTTCTCGCGCGTCGCGGGCAACATCACGGGCCCGCTGCTCACGTATGAAGTGTTGACGGCGTTCTTCCTCGAAGCCGGTTTCCTCGGTGTGATGCTGTTCGGCTGGCAGCGCGTCAGCCCGCGTGCACACTTCTTCGCGACGCTGATGGTCGCGGTCGGCACGCTGATCTCGACGTTCTGGATCCTCGCGTCGAACAGCTTCATGCAGACGCCGCAGGGCTACAAGATCGAGAACGGCCTCGTCGTGCCGGTCGACTGGTTCAAGATCATCTTCAATCCGTCGTTCCCGTACCGACTCGTGCACATGACGATCGCGGCGTTCATCGTCGCGGGCTTCATCGTCGCCGCATGCGGCGCGTGGCACCTGCTCAAGGGGCGCCGCGACGAGCCGGTGAAGCGCAGCTTCTCGATGGCGCTGTGGATGCTGCTGGTGCTCGCGCCGATCCAGATCGTCGTCGGCGATGCGCACGGGCTGAACACGCGCGAATACCAGCCGGCGAAGATCGCGGCGATCGAAGGGCTGTGGGAAACCGAGAAGGGCGGCACTGCGCTGAACCTGTTCGGGTTGCCCGACATGCAGGCCGAAACCACGCGCTATGCGATCCAGGTGCCGCACCTCGGCAGCCTGATCCTCACGCACAGCTGGGACGGCGAGATTCGCGGGCTGAAGGAATTCCCGCCGCAGGACCGCCCGTATTCGCCGATCGTGTTCTGGACGTTCCGGATCATGGCGGGCCTCGGGATGCTGATGCTGCTCACCGCGCTGCTCGGGCTGCTGCTGAGAAAGGGCGGGCGTTTGTATGAAACGCGCTGGTTCCAGTGGTTCGTGGTGGCGATGGGGCCGTCGGGCATCCTCGCGCTGCTGGCCGGCTGGATCACCACCGAGGTCGGGCGGCAGCCATGGACCGTGTACGGCGTGCTGCGCACCGTCGATTCGGTTTCGCCGCTCAGCGCGCAGCAGGTCGGCGTGTCGCTGCTGATCTTCGTGGTCGTGTATTTCCTGGTGTTCGGAGCGGGTATCTATTACATGATGAAACTGATGAAGCGCGGGCCGGCTGCCCAGGCCGGGTATATCGAGCTGCACCGGCATCCGGG
This sequence comes from Burkholderia sp. Ac-20392, assembly GCF_017104585.1. Classification (NCBI taxonomy): domain Bacteria; kingdom Pseudomonadati; phylum Pseudomonadota; class Betaproteobacteria; order Burkholderiales; family Burkholderiaceae; genus Burkholderia; species Burkholderia sp. Ac-20392. The sequence goes on along the minus strand of NZ_JAAGPB010000042.1, from coordinate 32,297 downwards.
GCTGCGCAAGAGCGCGCTGTCCACGCCGCTGAACGTGACCGAAGCGGAGTAAGCCATGCAAATCGATCTTCCTGTCATTTGGGCCGCGATCATCGGCCTCGGCGTATTCATCTACGTGATGCTGGACGGCTTCGATCTCGGCATCGGCCTGCTGTTTCCGTTCTTCGATGCGAAGGCCGAGCGCCAGGTGATGCTCGACACCGTCGCGCCGGTGTGGGACGGCAACGAGACGTTCCTGGTGCTCGGCGGTGCGGGGCTCTACGGCGCGTTCCCGGTCGTGTATTCGACGCTGCTGCCGGCGAACTACCTGCCGCTCGTGCTGATGCTGGTCGGGCTGATCTTCCGCGGCGCGGCGTTCGAGCTGCGCGCGAAGGCCACGCGCACGCAACACATGTGGGATCTCGCGTTCATCGGCGGCTCGGCGCTTGCCGCGTTCTGTCAGGGGATCGTGCTCGGTTCGCTGCTGCAGGGCATCAAGATCGTGAACAACCAGTTCGCGGGCGGGCCGTTCGACTGGCTGTCGCCGTTCAGCCTGCTGTGCGGGATCGGCGTGCTCGTCACGTATGCGACGCTCGGCTGCGGCTGGCTGATCCTGAAGGTCGACGGCGAGCTGCAGCGCAGGATGCGGTTACTGATGAAGCCGCTCGCGGGCGTGCTGCTCGCCGTGATGGGCGTGGTCAGCCTGTGGACCGTGATCGGGCTGCCGGCCGTTGCGCATCGCTGGTTCGGCAGCGGCAACCTCGGCTGGTTCCTGCCGGTGCCGATCCTCGTCATCGCGTGCGTGTGGGGCATCTTCCACACGGTGAAGCGCGCGCACGAGGCCACGCCGTTCCTGCTGACGCTCGCGCTCGTGTTCCTCGGCTACACGGGGCTCGTGATCAGCATCTGGCCGAACATCGTGCCGCCGTCGCTGTCGATCTGGGACGCCTCGTCGAGCCCTTCGAGCCAGAAGTTCGCGCTCATCGGCACCGTGATCGTGCTGCCGATCATCCTCGTGTACAACGCGATGCAATACCGCGTGTTCCGCGGCAAGGTGCGCGAGGGCGATATCGGCTATCACTGAGCGGCGATCACTGAACGCCGCATGATGTGACGGGCGTGGCCGGCGCGGGCGTATCATCACGCGCAACGCGGCGCCCGTGCCCGGCATTCACCCGACAGCGGCCCGCCACGCGCGGGCCGTTGTGCATCGGGCGCCGGCGCGCCGTTTGATGCATCCCTTGGCAGTCGAGAAAACACCATGATCGTCCGACCACAACAAAACTGGCTCAGGATGCTGTTCGTCTGGAACGGCTCCGTGCTGCAATCGATCATTCCGCAGCTCGTGTTCATGGCGATCGTCAGCACGCTGGCGGTCTTCACGAACGGGCGCATCTTCGGCGAGAAGATCCCGCTCAACACCGCGCCGTTCACGCTGTTCGGGCTCGCGCTCGCGATCTTTCTCGGGTTTCGCAACAGCGCGAGCTTCGAGCGCTTCAAGGAAGCGCGGCATCTGTGGGGCAACCTGCTGATCGCGGCGCGTACGCTGACGTCGCAGTTCAATCGCTACCTGCCCGACGGCGTGAGCGACGCCGAGCGCAACCGGCTCGCCGACCTGCTGATCGCGCTCACCTATGCGCTCAAGCATCAGCTGCGTCATACCGATCCGACCACGGACCTGCAGCGCATTCTCGGCGCGGAACGCACGACCGAGCTTGGCGGAAAATGCTTCAAGCCCGTCGCGATCCTCGACGAGCTGCGCGGCGGCATCGTCCGCGCACTGGGCCGCGCGCCCGGCAGCGACGCGACCTGCTGGATGTTCGAGACGCAACTCGACGAGGTCGGCAAATCGGTCGGTGGTTGCGAGCGCATCCTGTCGACGCCGATTCCGTTCTCGTACAGCGTGCTGCTGCATCGCACCGTGTATGCGTACTGCGTGCTGCTGCCGTTCGGTCTCGTCGATTCGACGGAGTTCTTCACGCCGCTGATCTGCGTATTCATCTCGTACACGCTGATCGCGCTCGAAGCGATCGCGAGCGAGGTGGCCGAGCCGTTCGGCCTCGCGCCGAATGCGCTGGCGCTCGATGCGATGACGCGCACGATCGAGCGGTCGGTGCTCGAACTGGGCGATCGCCCGCTGCCGGAGGAATTCATGCCGGCGTCGACGTACCAGATCACCTGAGCGAAGGCGCGCACGCGCGAAAGTGGTGGATCGCGTCGGGCGCTAGAATGGCGCTTGCCTGTTCTTCGGACCTGACGCGATGACCCTCGTCGACACCTATCTCGCCGGCCTGCGCGCCGCGCTTCCCGACACCGACAACGCGGCGCTCGCCGCGACAACGGGCGCGACGCCTGCGCAGCTCGACGCGTTGCGCGCCGCGTATCCGCAGTGCCCGGCCAGCCTGCTCGAATTGCTCGGCAAGCTCGACGGTACCTACTGGCGCGACTACGGCGGCACGACGGTCAACGTGCTGGTGCTGGGCTCCGACGTTTACGAATACCCGTATTACCTGCTGTCGGCCGGGCAGATGGTCGAGGAACGCGCGAAGTACCGCGACAGCATCGCGGAGATCTACGGCGACGATGCGAACGACGACGGCGAACTCGTCGACCCGCGCATCGACATCGCACTGCCGATGAGCCGGCGGCTGTGCTTCTCGCACTGCATGAACAACGGTGGCACGTCGCAGCTCTACATCGATTTCGAGCCGGCGCCGGGCGGCAAGGTCGGGCAGGTCGTGCGCTTCCTGCACGATCCCGACAGCTACGCGGTGATCGCCGACGACTTCGACGGCTACCTGCGCAAGTTGATCGACGACGGTTATGCGTTTGTCATCGATTTCGACGAAGAATAGCGGTAGGGCGTGACCGCGCGAGCGGCGGCGCCGGCTGCCATTTCAGGAGAGGTTGACATGCGAATCTACGTGACGAGTATCTTTGTCGACGATCAGGACAAGGCGTTGACGTTCTATACCGACAAGCTCGGGTTCAAGCTGAAGAACAACGTGCCGGTGGGCGAGTACCGCTGGCTGACCGTGGTGTCGAAAGACCAGCCGGAAGGCACCGAGCTGCTGCTCGAGCCGAGCAACCATCGCGCGGTCGGGCCTTACAAGCAGGCGCTGTACGAGGACGGCATTCCGGCGGCATCGTTCCAGGTCGACGATCTCGACCAGGAGTACGCGCGGCTCGGCGATCTCGGTGTCCGCTTCACGCTGGAGCCGATGGACGCGGGGCCCGTACGCGTCGCGGTCGTCGACGATACGTGCGGGAACCTCATTCAATTGATGCAGATGAAGTGAAGTCACGCGCCGCGCGCGCGGCGTTCAGCACACCGTGACCGGCGGCGCATTGTGCATCCAGGTGCGCTCCTGCGTGCGGCGCTGGATGCGCCACCCGCATTCGGTCCGCACCAGCAGGTCGCGATACCAGAGCCCGACGAAGCACACGCGATCGTCGCCGGCTTCATCGGCCGAGATCATCATCGCCTGGCCGGCCGTTCGCGCGGTCGCGGCATCGCCGTCGACGATCAGCAGCGCCGTCGAAATCGTGTGCTGCGTGCCGCGCATCGCCGACGTCACCTGTTCCAGATAGGCGGCAATCTCCGAGCGGCTGCCGGCCGGACCGCCGAAGGCCGTGTAGTCGAGTGTCGCATTGGCCGCGAAGAGGCGTTCGAATTCGTGCCAGTCGTGACGGTCGACGGCGTGGCAATAGCGGGTCAGCAGATCCTGGATCTCCATCCGGTCGATCGTTTCCTGGGGCGTCATGGTGTCGTGGGTGGGTGGATGACGAGGAAACGATAGCGGGCGCGCAGGGGCGCGACATCGGCGGAGTGGACTAAGGCGGCTGGAAATTTACGATCCGTCGAGCAAGCGCAGGGGGCGGCCGATACCCATCATTCCTTGATCGCCTCGGAGTCCCACTTGCCCAGTGAGGCGGCCTTGCACAGCATGTCGACGGTCAATGTCTCCCGTTTGAACGCATGGGGTTTCCTGAGCAGGTACTTGCGCACGACGTGATACAGGATTCCCTCACCCTCCATCAGGAAATATCGTCCGAAATCGTAGTCGCCACGATCCACCTCGAAGTGGGTGAAGAATCGATCCATGAAAATGTCCGCATCGTCTCCGGTTTGTCCGAGATCGTCGGATACGGAGGTGTTCCCGGTAATCCGGCGCTTGCTCGATACGGCTGCTTCCTCGCGAACGAACGCTTCCAGCCTTTCCCACAATCGACGATCGTCCATTACAGAATCCCGTCCTCCGGTTTGGCAATCAGGTTGTGCCGGGAAACGGTGTTTCGGACAATATGGAAGGCGTCTTTGGCGAGCAGGACCCAGCCGACGCCTGGCACGGTCCGGTCTACGAATACCGCAAGGCGATGAGTCAGGATGACGCGCAGATTCCCGATGCTTTGCAGTGTGACGGTCGGAAGTACCTTGCGCTTGAATTCATACCTGAATACCGATCGTGCCATCACCGATGCGACGGAAGTCCCGTGGGTCGCCCCGAGTGGTTTGGCGCGGGTCGGAAGGAGCGGCAAGCCGGAAAGAATCAGGATAACGGCTTCGATGTCGTCGATTCCGGCTTGCTTGCACGTTTCATCGGCGGCAATCAGGAAGAATAGTTCGATCGGACTCAGGTTTGGCTGATCTGAATGCGCGTCAAACCCCGTCCTTCAGGGCGGGGAAGGATAGCGCGGACGCCGTAGGCGTCCTTTCCGGCGGCTAGTGGGGCGCTTTCTGTTGGTCGATGTATTTGCGAATGATTTCAACAGGCGCGCCGCCACAACTTCCGGCGAAGTATGACGGAGACCACAGCGCGCCGCCCCACAACTTTTTACGAATGCTCGAGTAGCACTTGAAAGACGTAATAGCGACCACGTCGAATGGCTTGACTCGCTCTTGTGGGCCAGACATACAATCGTCCGATGCGACGACTCCAGGCCTTCAAGTTCGAATTGATGCCGAACGGCGAGCAGCAGCGCGATATGCGCCGCTTCGCCGGAGCGTGCCGGTTCGTCTACAACAAGGCACTGGCGTTGCAGAAGGAGAACTACGAGGCGGGCGGCAAGTTCATTGGCTACGTAGCAATGGCCAAGCATCTGACGGAGTGGCGTAACGGAGGCGAAACGCCATGGCTCAAGGACGCACCCGTTCACCCGTTGCAACAGGCTCTCAAGGACATGGAGCGGGCCTACAAGAACTTCTTCGCCAAGCGAGCGGCGTTTCCGAAGTTCAGGAAGCGCGGCCAGCGCGACAGTTTTCGCTACCCGGACCCCAAGCAATTCAAGCTCGACCAGCCCAACGGGCGCATTTTCCTGCCCAAGCTGGGCTGGATGCGGCTGAGGCTGTCGCGTCCCGTGCTGGGCGAACTGCGCAACGCAACGGTCAGCTTCAACTCGGGCAAGTGGTGTGTCTCGATCCAGACCGAGCGCGAGGTCGAGCAGCCGGTGCCCCATGCCACCAGCGTGATCGGCATCGATGTGGGCATCGCCCGCTTCGCCACGATGAGCGACGGCACGTTTCTCGCACCGCTCAACAGTTTCAGGAAACATGAGGCTCGTCTGCGCCGATGCCAACGTGCGATGAGCCGCAAGGTCAAGTTCAGCAATAACTGGAAAAAAGCCAAGGCCAGAGTCCAGCGCATCCATGCGCGCATCGGCAATGCTCGCCGCGACTACCTGCACAAGGCCACGACCACGATCAGCAAAAACCACGCGATGGTGTGTATCGAGGACTTGCAGGTTCGGAACATGTCCAGGTCGGCGGCAGGCAGCATCGATGCGCCTGGCAAGAACGTTCGGGCCAAGTCCGGTCTGAATAAGGCCATCCTCGACCAAGGGTGGTTCGAGTTCAGGCGGCAGTTGGAATACAAGCTGGCCTGGAGCGGTGGCTGGCTGGTGGCGGTTCCGCCTGCGAATTCAAGCCGGACGTGTCCAGCTTGTGGATACGTGAGTGCGGGAAACCGGACCACGCAGGAAAAATTCGCTTGTGTCGAATGCGGTTACGAGGAGAACGCCGATGTCGTCGGCGCTCTCAACATTCTGGCGCGGGGACACCGCGTTGCAGCCCGTGGAGAGCCGGTGCAGTCGGGCCGCTCTGTGAAGCAGGAACCCGCCGAGGCGATCTGAGATAAGCATCATCATTTCAGACGCGGTAGGAATCCCCCGTCTTCAGGCGGGGGAGGATGTCAATCTGGTAGCGATAGGTGTTCACTCGGTGCCCTCACGGTGCGGGCGAAACAAGCCGCAGGTGCTGCGCGTTTCGCTTGTCGTCTTTGTTTTCGGTGGGCCACGTTAGCGAGACCGCCATTGCAGGTCAATTTCGGATGGCGGGCGTGCATGTGGCTTGCGATGGCTCGAGCGCTCGGACGCGAGCTGCGTGATGGCCCGCGTTTGCTGCGCTGTCATCGGTGAGCGGCGCGAGAGCAATCTTGGCCAGTGCGGTTCCGGGCACCACGGATGGCTCGAATCGAACGGTTTCCAAGTGTTGCCGGGCGTGTTCAGGACCGGTGCCCGTTTTGAAAGCGGCTTCGTGCTGCATCCGTCGGGGCCACAGCGAGCCGAGGTGCTGGCCGAATGCCGCGACCCGGTCGCACGAACGCTGGCAGGGATGGTTGGTCGGGGCGAAATGGGCACGGGTGTGTGTAGACTCATGCTCATTTAACGGAGCACACCTCATGCAATTGCTGGATCATGTATCCATCAGCGTGCCGGATATCGACCTGGCGCGCCCGTTCTACGATGCCATCATGGCCGCGCTGGGCGCGACCAAGGTCTATGACCGGCCAACCGCACTCGGATATGGCGAACGCTGCAATGCGAACGACACCGCGTCGACTTGCCTGGCGGTCTATCTGGATCCCGCTGAAGTCGGCGCGAGCAAGCGGCACTGGTGCTTCAAGGCCGCGAGCCGCGAGCTGGTGGATGCGTTTTTCGAAGCCGGCCTCGCGACGGGCGGGCAGTCCGACGGCGAACCCGGCTTGCGGCCGCATTACCACGGCGACTACTACGGCGCGTTTCTCGTCGACCCGGCCGGCAATCGGGTCGAGGCGGTGTGCCACGCAGCCGTGCCGCCGCGTGCATCGTGATGAAGCGGCGCGTGCATCGACGCTCGCTCGCACACGTGACGTGGTGAACGCCGCGCGCCGGCTCGATGCCGTCCGGCGGCGCGCGAAGCGCATTCGCGCGCTCGCCGCCGGCGCCGGCGCCGGCGCCGCTCAATCGAAGTAGTTCAACCCCATCGCGCCCTTCACCTCTGCGAGCGTCGCGCCGGCCACGTCCCGTGCGTGCATCGTGCCGCGCTTGAGGATCGCCCTCACTTCGGCCTTGTCGGCCTCGAATTCGCGACGGCGCGCGCGGATCGGCTCGATCAGCGCCTGCAGCCGCTCGTTCAGCACGCGTTTGACGACGCTGTCGCCGAGCCCGCCGCGACGGTAGTGCGCCTTCAGCTCATCGACCTTCTGCACGTCGGGCTCGAACGCATCGAGGAACGTGAACACGACGTTGCCCTCGACCTGGCCGGGATCGCTCACGCGCAGGTGGTTCGGGTCCGTGTACATGTCCTTCACGGCTTGCGTGATCTCGTCCGGCGTCGAGCCGAGCGTGATCGCGTTGCCGAGCGACTTGCTCATCTTTGCCTTGCCGTCGATCCCCGGCAGCCGCGTGACCGGCGACAGCACGGCCTCGCATTCGACCAGCACCGGCTGCTCGACGGTCGCGTTGAAGCGGCGCACGAGTTCGTTGGTCTGCTCGATCATCGGCAACTGGTCGTCGCCGACCGGCACGTGCGTCGCCTTGAACGCGGTGATGTCGGCCGCCTGGCTCACCGGGTAGGTGAGGAAGCCGGCCGGGATGTCGCGCTCGAAACCGCGCAGGCGGATCTCTTCCTTGATGGTCGGATTGCGTTCGAGGCGTGCGACCGTGACGAGGTTCAGCAGGTATTGCGACAGTTCTGCGAGCTCGGGCACCTGCGACTGCACGACGATCGTCGAGATCGACGGATCGATGCCGACCGCGAGATAGTCGAGCGCGACTTCGATCACGTTCTCGGTGACGCGCTGGCGACGGCCCATGTTGTCGGTCAGCGCCTGCGTGTCGGCGAGCAGCAGGAATTGCTTCGCTTCGTGCTGCATCTGCACGCGGGCGCGCAGCGAACCGATGTAGTGGCCGAGGTGCAGCGGGCCGGTCGTGCGGTCGCCGGTGAGGATGGTCGGTCGGGTCGGGTGGGTCATGTTGGTCGTTGCTCCGGGTTATCGAAGCCGCCAGCCATGGTGTCTGCGCAGAAACGCAAATGCCGCCATCGCTGGCGGCATCACGTTTGGGACATGCAAGAGGAAACGGGCCGCCTGGGTCAGGCGCGCCACCAGCAATGCACGTTCGGCGAGGCGGGTTGGGTTTCCATTGCGTGAGTATAGCGTAGTGCGGGGAGGGCGTGCCGCGTCAGCGGATGACCGACTCCATCGCGAGGTACGCGGTTTCGGCCGACGGCCACAGCAGGTACAGCAGCCCGGCCATCAGCAGCAGCGCGCCGGCACGTACCAGCGGCGTGCGGTCTTTCTCGCGCGGAGAGCGGGTGGACGGCTTCGAGTTCTTCATGCTTGCTGGCGCACGAGGCGCCACTCCAACGGTTGCTGCAACGGGTCGGGTGGGGCGACGCCGGGGTGTTGCGGGTTTGACGGGGCAGGGGTGCGGTTCAGGGCACCGGAGCGCGACGGCGCGGTAAGCCGGTCGCGCGGAAAAAAGGGACGGTTGAATGTCCGGCTGCCGTGTATGCAGCGGCGACGTGCATCCTACCAAATCGTCGGCATGGGCACAGTCAAGAATTGTCGGGGACGGGTGTGGCGTGCTCCCGACAATGTCATTCGCACGCAGCGCTCGATTTCACAGCCCCGTCTCACGGTTCGTCCCTACAGCGGTCCCGCCGAACTTTCCGGCGAGGCCGTCGCACGTCCATTTCCGGGAGAACACCATGCGATATCCATTGCACCCTGCCGACCAGCGCGCCTCGGCGCCGCGTCCGTCCGCCCCTCGACCGCACGCACCGGCGCCGCGGGCGGACATCGAGGGGAGGTAAGCCATGAGCCACGAAGCACTCGACCCGCTGCTGCGGCAGTTCGCGGAGAAGCGACTGGGGCGGCCCCTCGCGCCGGCCGAAGAACAGATGCTGCTGGAGCAACTGCCGAGCCGGAACGGGAACCCGCCAGCGCCGGGCGCCGGCACGGCTACGCCGGCACCCGCCGCGAACCGGCCGTTGCCGCAGTTGAAAACCCGGCAGGAGGCACGCGAACAGGTCAAGCATTTCCTGCAGCTCAACCAGCAGAAGGCGTACGAGAAGATGCGCGGCATCCTGCAGACGATCGACGCACAGAACGAGACGACCCTCGGCATGCTGGCGTCGGAACAGCGGAAAGTGTCGGGCGTACTCGACGCGCACGAGCCGCAGGGCGACGCGCAGGCATCCGGCGCGGCCGACATCCAGGACAGCACCCGCGAGGCGCTGGCGATGATCGGCGAGCAGTTGACGGGCCTGATCCGGCAGGAAATCGACGCATGCTTTCGGCAATACGTCGATTCGCTCGCGGAACGGCTCGACGCCAGGCTCGACGCGATGGAGGCGCGGTTGCGAAGCGCCGACGCGGCGCCGGCCCCGGCCGCACCGTCCGAACCGACCGCTGTCGTCGCCGCTGCCGTTCACGATCCCTCCGGCCAAGCGTCCATGGAGTAGCACGCGGGTGATTCGGCAGAAAGCGAAACCGGCCGACCCCCGATGTGCGATCTCTCAACTACGTGAACCAAGGAGCAACAAATGGCTGATACGTGTCAAGTGTGCCAGGTCAATCCCGCGATTACCGATGCGGTCACACAGGTCAACGTCAAGGTGGTCGCGGAAGCGCCGGCAATGGCGATGGGCTCGCTGTACCAGGCCCAGAGCCATTCGCTCAGCATCCTGTTCGAGAACGCGGTGCAGCAGCAGTCGCAGGCCGCCATCCAGTCGCAGACGTCGACGAACGTGGGGACGATGCAGCTCTATACGATCGGGCCGGAAAGCGCGGGCGCGGCGGCCACGGAAATCGGCGCGAACGGGATCATCTCCATTCTGGCCGACGTGATCGCGATCGGGAAGGCAGTCAAGGTCTGACGCGCCATTGCAACGCCGTGGTTGAGCGGCGGCGCAAGCGGCAAGCGCCGCCAATGCCGCCGCCGCGCCGCGGACCCGCATGGCCGCCGGCGCCAGAACAACGGTGCTGCGCGGAGTTCTGGAGCAAACGACAGAACGGGCAGAGCCGATTCGATGCGGCGCCTGTTCGCGAACCAGGAGAAATACGATGGCAGATGGCACAAACGACTCGAAAGACCCCTGCAACTGCAAGACGTGCGCGGTGAACGCCGCGATCACCGACGCGGTCACGCAAACCAACGTCAAGGTGGTCGGCGAAGCGCCGGCGATGGCAACGGGCTCGCTGTACCAGGCCCAGAGCCATTCGCTCAGCGTGCTGTTCGAGAACGCGGTGCAGCAGCAGTCGCAGGCGGCGGTACAACTGCCGACCTCGACGAACGTGGGCACGATGCAGCTGTACACGCTCGGGCCGGCGAGCGCGGGCGCCGCCGCGACCGAAATCGGCTCGAACGGCGTGCTTTCCGTGCTGGCTGACGTGCTTGCGCTCGGCAGGGCGCTTGCCTGACGCGCAGCTTCGCGTCGACGCCGGGCGGTGGCCCCCGATCGGTGGCTGCCGCCCGGCGCCCGATGTCGTCTCGACGCCCGCGAAGGCGGGCCCCGGCGGCGTGCGGCGCGCATTGCCGACCGACCCTCTCATGCTTTCGCCGTGACTGCACCGCAGCGGCGAGCCAACCAGGAGCAACGACATGCCGGAACAGGTTTCCGCCGCGGTGACCGATGCGGTCACGCAAGCCAACGTCAAGGTGGTGGGCGAGGCGCCCGCCGTGGCCTTGGGCACGCTCATGCAGTCGAACAGCCATGCATCCGCGATCCTGCTGCACAACGCGGTGCAGATGCAGGCTAACCAGGCGATGTCCAATCTCGCCGCGACGACCGTCGGCGTCATGCAGCTCTATGCCGGCTCGCCGGCGGCAGCGGCCGGTGCCGCGCGGTCGGTGAACGACAGCTTTGCGTCGCAGCTGGCCGCCGTCGCGCAGTTGATGAACGCCATCGGCCACTGGCGCGGCTGATGCTCCCCGCGCGCCGCCCGACCCGGCGCACGCGATTTCCCCGCGCCGCGGCACCGCACGACGCTCGTGCGTGCCCGGCCGTCAATTGGCGTCGACGATGGTCCGGAGCTGCTCAGGCTTCTCGATCGTCACGCCGTGTTCGTGAAGCCGGATCAGGCCGTCGCGCTGCATCTTCTGCAGGCTGCTGTTCAGTCGCGGCCGGCTGACGTTGAGCATCGCCGCGAGGACGCTCTGGTTCTCCGGCAGCGGCACCTCGAGGCCGTTCCCTTGCATGCGGTTCAGCAGATGGCGCGCGAGCCTGGCGTCGAGCCGGTACAGGCATGCCGACTCGACGAAGTCGCTCAGCTGGTGGATATGCCGGCACAGCTGCTCGTGGATGCGACCCATGAATTCCGGGTTGGCCAGCAGCGGCGCGAAGTACTGGCGATGCAGCAGCGAAATGCGGCAGTCGGCGCTCAACTGGGCGGTGAAGTTGCGCCGGTGCGCGCGAATCAGCGTGTTTTCGCCGATGAGTTCGCCCGGCATCGAGTGGCCGAGAATGATCTCGCGTCCACCGGGTTCGTGCAGCGTCTTGTAGACGTGTCCGCGGTGCACGAATGCGACGAAGTCCCCCGGATCACCCTTGAAGAACAACAGGCGATTGCCGCGTTCGGGCCAGGGCGTGACATGCCGCTCGATATGCGTGATCAGGCTTTCCGGGAGGTCGATGAGTATCGGTATATTGCGCAGCGTCTGAGCGTTAGCAAGGGCAGGCATGTTTTCCGCGCGAGGTTGTTTGACGATACGGCCACCTAGCGAAAAACGCTGCCTTCGGCATTACGTGAAAAATGAATAGTGAAAATATCGGGATAATCGGCAAGCTGTCCGGACAGGGCGGCACGTTGGCGGCAACGGCGCTTGATCGATCGACATGGGTAGCTGCATGCCGGCGCACGAACCATTCGCGGCGGCAGTCGTTCTGTTTCATCGCAATGCCGTTATTCAGGCCCCGGCGACGCACCTGAAACAACGGATCGGGCTATGCCGGAGAATTGAAATTTCCGTTCATAATAATCAAGAAAATTTACTGAAGCCGATTATCGTTATAACGGTGTTACACGGGTAACAGCGCCATTCGCGGAGTCGAATCGATTCTGTGTTTTCCATAAAAACTGGAAGGCACGGGATGACAACCTCGAACCAGCACGCTGCCCCGACGCCCGAGTCTTCGGCGCAGCAGCTCGATCGCACGTGGCGGGAAATGCAGGGGAAGTTGCGGCGCCGCGCGCGCCTGCTGTGCAAGGGCGATATTCACCGCGCCGACGAACTGCTCTCCGATACCGCACTCAAGGTCCACATTTACCTGCAGCGCTCGCCCGAGCGCGTTCAGAACCTGGCCGGTTTTCTCTTTCTGGTGCTGAACCACGCATTCCTCGATGGCGCACGGCGCCGGCTGCGCGAAAGCGGCATGCTCGAATTCGACCCGGGCTGGGACGACGATCACACCGTCGAGCTGGCCGGCCACGCGCCGTCGGTGGAGCAGCAAATGCTGCTTCGACAGCAGTTGGTGCGTCTCCAGCAGGCACTGTCCACGCTGCCCGCTCAGCAGCAGATGCTGTTCACGCTCAAGTTCGAGGAAGACCGGCCCTATCTGCACATCGCGGCGACACTCGGGATCAACGAGCCGCTGGCCCGAAAGCGGGTCGAGTTGCTGCGCAAGAAGTTGCGCGAGGAACTCGCGTAAGCATGTTCACGAACGCGGGCACGCAGCGTTCCTAACGGCATGTGCGGCGTCGCTGGCCTGCCGGCCCGTCCGTTCCTTCAATCGCATGCCGGAGCCGGGTTCCGAGGAGGCCTCGTGGCAGACAAAGTCAATGAGCAGATTACCGATGCGGTGACGCAGACCAACGTCAACGTCGTCGCGGGATCGCCGGCCCAGGCGCTGGGCACGCTTTACCAGATGTTCAGCCAGGCCGTCGGCATCTCGGCGCAGAACATGACGCAGCAGCAGGCCGCGCTGAACCAGATTTCGAACGCCGTCGTGTCGAAGGCGGTGGCCATGATCCTGTCCGTCGAAGCGTCGCCGAAGGGCGCATCGGGCGGTGGGTCCGGCGGCGCGCAGCAGGTTCCGGCGGCCGGGCCGCAGACGGGCTCCACGCATTAGGACGCGATGATTATCGGGATACCTGAATGATGAACATGAAAGGTCTTTTGGGCGGACGCGGTGACGGCACGACACAGACGCCGGACGATGTCGCGGACGCCGCAGCCGAAGCCACGACGCCGGCCGATGTCACGCCGCACGCCGCGACACCGAAAACCGGCGCGCGCGCGTGGCCGGTCAACCGGCTGCGCCGCTTCACCGATGCACTGAAAGCACCGAACCAGGTCGCGAATGCGGCCGGGTCCGGCGGCTCGGCGCTGCAGACCGTGCAGGCGATCAATGCGGAGGCGGCGTCCTATGCGACGACGCAGATCGCCGTCGGCCCGAACATGATGATCACGCAGGCGGGCGGCATGGTCGCGCAGGCGGCGGCCAACTACTTCGAGGCGACGACGTCGCTGGCGATCGCGGGCAAGAGCGTGCTGATGAAGGACCTGGCGCAGAAGACCGTCGACGAGAACGTGCCCGGCATGGCGATGGATGCGGTGGGCCTGTTGTTGACCGACCTGTTCGTGGCGACCGCGGCGATCGTCGCGGGCGCCGCGGAAGCGATCGAAGGGGAGGCCGCCAGTGTCGCACTCGACAGGATCGACGAGAGCCTGCAGAAGTATCAGGCGCTGCTGGACAAGAAGGGCGCGTAGGGTGCGCCGACGCTGCAGCCGCGGGCCGCGTGGGCAGCGTCGGCGGGGCCCCCGGCAGGCGCGAAACCACCGGCATTGAATCGATGCATGCGTGATCGTCCGCGTGGCGTGGACGATCGCGCCGATGTGAGACGTCGCGGGCAAGTGCCCTCCGCACGCGCACCGACGAAGCATCAATCGACACGACCGCCGGGCGGCCAGGCCCGATGCGGGATGTGAGCGGCGGGACCGACGCACGTTCGCTTTCCGGAACACGTCGCGGCCCGCTACCGGCAGTCCTATCAGTCACGTGAGGAACCCATGGCCTACATCATTCAAAACGTACACGGTCCCGCGCCGCTGGCGGTTGGCGAGCGCACCTGGGGCGATGCGACGGAAATCGATTTCGGTGCGATGACGAGCTGCATCGCGCTCGTCGAGCAGGCACCGGCCCAGCCCACGCAGGTGCGCGGAATCCACCTGTCGATCGTCAGCGCCGACGGCACGAAAGTCTACGATCCGGCGGCAGACGTAGCCGGCCAGGTCGAGACGATCATGCAGCAGAGCGGCGATCTGCGTGCATGCCTCGGCCGCATCGACCTCTGGCAAGCCAGCCAGTCGCAAGAACTGCAGGATTTCTTCGTCGGGCTGATGCAGAGCCTCGACATGCTCAATTGGGTGCAGGTGGAGGACGGCAACCTGCGGGTGCGGATCCACGGTGGCGTGATGCAGTATCAGCACGGCACCGGTGCATGGACCAACGTGTAGCCGGTACGATCCGTTGAAGCCGGTGCCCGCGGTGTGCGTGGGCGCCGGTTCGAACGGCCCAGTCGAGCATTGTCGTGGATGGGTGGGTCGTAAGGGGGAAGTCGAATGGCCGAGAGGCCACCCGCCCGGGATCTCGTCGTTCAAATGTCGCGATGCAGTCTTCCTTGTTCTCCGCGCGCTTTCATCCGCTCTCGCGACGCGGACCCCACTCACCGGGGACATGAGTTCGCGGCACCATCACCCAGTTCAACTCAAGACGCGCTCCCGGCCAGAAACGATGACATCAGCCGAGCGCCAGCCGACGATCGTAAGGTAACCGTCGGCCGATTGCATTAATAAACTCCGTCACGCACCTGTGATTATCCGGCGCGGGGTTTTTACGATCCCGTCGTGAATGCGCTCGATTATTCATGAAAATAAAACGAGCCAGTAGTCGCTTCCGCGCCCACATTTTTTTGATAATCAATCCCGCCTTGTCCTTGCTAAAACAAACACAACCTGCTTTATTTACTCATACCAAATCAGGATAAAACGCTATCGGGGTATCTCGGCTACTTTGCCAGGCATTCGTGCCTGCCGAATCGGCATCGATTCACCACGGCATCCCTACGATCTGAAGGCGCAGCCCCTTTTCAGAGGCCGTGTTGCGCCTGTTGCGCGTGTCCACGCCCCCATGGAGGCGACCCGGTGACCACGCGGGCCCGCCTATGGCCCGCCGATTAATGCTTTCAAAATGCCAAGCGCTATTTTAATAAAACAAATTCAATTGAACGTGAGTTTGACTGATTTTTGAATTACCTGCTTACGTTCAAAACCTGGCGGCCAAACCGTAACGCTACCCACGAAGAGGGCTGGACACATCATGAATAACGCACCTGGAGTCAGAGTTCGTCCGTCGATCGAATCGTTGCAAGCCGAATATCTGAAAGGCAACAAAAAGCCGCTGGAAGACGTGATGCGCGCGTGGAAAGGCATCAAGGCATTGCCGCCCGACGATCCGAACTCGTTCTTCATGATTGGCGGCTTCCACGGCGAGCCGTTCCGCGGCGCCGGCTGGGGTTCGGCGTCTTACTGGGGCGGCTACTGCAACCACGGCAACGTGCTGTTCCCCACCTGGCACCGGGCTTACCTGCTGCGGCTGGAGCAGGCGCTGCAGAGCATCCCCGGCTGCGAGCAGGTGATGCTGCCGTTCTGGGACGAAACCAGCGAGGAGTCGCTGACGAAAGGCATTCCGTGGGCGCTGACCGACCCGGATTTCGAGCTCGACGGCGAAAAGATTCCGAACCCGCTGGCTTCCTTCGCGTTCAACCGGGCGATCACCGACAACATCAACGGCGACAATCCGAACTACAGCAAGCCGCTGCCCTACGTCACGGTGCGCTACCCGTTGTCGGGGCTCGTGGGGACCGACAAGGACAAGGCCGCCACCGAGAAGCACAACGCGAAGTTCCCCAACGCCAAGGAGAACGTCGTCATACTGAACCGCAACATCGTGGACTGGCTCACGTCGTACATCGTCGTGAAGGGCGACGTGGTGCCGACCAACGTGAAGAGCAAGTTCGAGCAGTGCCTGAATGCGCCGAACTACACGGTGTTTTCCAATACGTCGTCCGCGGCCCAGTGGAACGAGAATCTTCCGGCCGATGCGATTCCCGTCGTCCCGCTCGAGTCGCCGCACAACGATATTCACCTTGCCGTCGGCGGGTTCGACGTGCCGCACGGCCCGAACAAGGGCGATTTCTCGCCGATTCCCGGCGCCAACGGCGACATGGGTGAAAACGACACCGCGGGACTCGACCCGATCTTCTATTTCCACCACTGCTTCATCGATCGCGTGTTCTGGCTGTGGCAGAAGCGGCATGGCTATACGCAGCACCTCGATGTCATCGCCGAGTATCCGGGCACCAACTCCGTCGATGCGCAGGGGCCGACGCCGGGCACGGTGCCCAACTCGTGGCTCACGCTCGAATCGCCGCTCGATCCGTTCAAGAAGAGCGAGAACGGCAAGGAGCGTGCGTATACGTCGCTCGACTGCATCAACATCGAGGAGCAGCTCGGCTACACGTACGGCCCCGGTTCGCTCGAAAACCTGCCGAAATTCTCGCTCGCCGCGGCGACCGTGCCGGCCGGCAACAGCAGCAAGGTCGTGCGCGTCTCCGGGCTCAATCGTGCGCCGATCGCCGGATCGTTCCTCGTGTCCGCGTACGTCAACGTGGACGGCGAACGGCAACTGCTCGGCACGGAGGCCGTGCTGAGCCGCTGGAGCGTGCAGTCCTGCGCGAACTGCCAGACGCACCTCGAAGTAAAGGCGTTCTTCCCGCTGAATCACTTCGCCGAAAGCGCGGTGCAGGACGCGCAGTATGAGGTCGAAATCCATACGCGCGAGGGCGTACGCCTGCAGACGCAACCCGCGTCACCGCCCGTTTCGCAAGCCGTCGCCGGCGCGGCGCCGCAACCCGCATCGAAACTGTTCCGGCTCGAGGTCCGGTAGCGGCGGCGCATGACGAACCGGCGCCGCCGCCCGGCGCCGGTTCGCCCCGGTACTTCGACAACGTGGACATGAAGGGGAGACGCGGGCATGAGCTATACACCCGAAACCGGCAGCCTGGTGGGGCTGTGGACCTATCGCAGTTTCCTGAACGATCCCGACCCGGCCACCGCATTCAACGACCTTGAATTCGGCCTCGGCACGATCGAGATCGAGCAGGCGCCGGCGGGCATTTTCAAGGGGCGCATTTTCGGCCCGGGATGGGAGCTGCAGCTCAACGGCTGGATCACCTACGGGAATCCGGGCACGGTGCGATTCCAGGGGCGCGGCGTGGTCAGCGGCGAGGAATGGGTCTACGACTATGTCGGGTACGTGAGCGCGCCCTGGCCCAACGGCATCGATCAGCGTCCGGCGCTGACCGGTTCGATCGTCCGCACGGTTCCGCATGCGAGCGGCAACGGCGGCGTCGCGCCGGCCGGGGTGGTGTGCTCGTGGTATGCGGTCATGAGAGATCCCGCCTGAACGGCCATGACTGCGCCGACTGCACCGCCGGCCGACACGGCCACGCGTCCGGCAACGGCAACGGTGACGGACGCGATCCGCGCGAGCGCCAGGATCGGGCCTGCGCGAACCGCCATGCTGTCGATATCCGAACGCGTGCGCGGCGTGCTGGCGTTCGCGCTGCTCGGTTTTCTCGCCTGCGATTTGCCGACCAGGCTGCATGGGGCCCCTTCCAGCTGGATATGGAACGGCATCGGCGCGATTGCCTGCGGCATCGCCGGCTATTCGACGAGAAGCGGCTCGCCCGGCAGGTGTGCGCGCCGGTCGATGCTCTGGTGCATGGCCGCGATCTGCGCGGGCTTGACGCTCGATGCGATGCGCTCCCCGCTGGAGGCGATTCTCAATATCTGCGGTGGAACGCTCGATGCCGGCGTCATGTGGAATACGCTCGTGCTCCATCTCCAGTGGTTTCCGATGTCGATGCTGGCCATGCTGGCGCTGTTGATCCGGCGCGAGGCCGACCGCAAGGGCGGGCATCGACGCAGCACGGTACGCGCGCTGGTTCGGGCGCCGGTTCGGGTCGCGCTTGAATTTGCGGCGATGCTGCTCGTCATGGCACTTGGCATGACGGCGATCAAGGCGTTGGCGTTCGGTACAGGGCTGCGTTGGGACACGAGCGGCGTGGCGGTTGCGATGCTCGTCAGCATGCTGGCGTTCTACGCGCTGAGCGATCGCGTTGCGCTCGGAGAGGTGTCGTTGAAAGATCGCTTACGCAATAAAAACGGCCAGATTACTTAGGATGACAAAAGACAAACCGGAGATCTTATCGGGCGAAACATGATCGTGGCGTGAGTCGATTGCAATAGGAAGGACCACGCATCCAGCGATGAGCAAATGGAGCGCAACGGCATCGGCCGGCGTGCGCGGGGTACCTGCTTGCCCGCGTATTGCCGCCTCGGATGCCGCGTCGCGCGCGGGGTGGGTGGCGTTCGCGCCGGCTCCGCGCAATGAACCAATACATGAAGGGAACGGCGCGCGGTCGTACCGGACGCCGATTGCCGCACAGACGGCGTCTTGAAGCAACGGGGAACACCATGACCATTTCAGCGCGCGACGAACAGAATCAACCGGTCGATGCATGGTTTGCGTACAAAGTGCCGAAACTCGTCGGCGGCCCGAACAGCTCGGGCGCCACCGGCTACGAATACGCGTATTACGACCGCACGGTGGGCAAGTTCACCCAGTCGCCGAACCTGATGAACGACAAGCAGGGCGCACTGTTCTACACGCTCGATGCGGTGTTCGGCAACCCGGCCGGGACGTTTGGCTGGGTGCTCTACAACGACGAGATGCCGACCGACGCCGACCGCAGCAACAACGATACGCTCGGCCACACGAAGGGCATCATCGCGTTCGACACGGCGTCGGATTCCGCCTTCTGGCTGCTGCATTCGTGGCCGAAGTACGCGAGCCCGGCCGAACCCGGCGTGCCGACGCCGTTGTACGGGCAGACGTTCATGTGCCTGAGCATCGATCTCGACACGGCCGGCAAGCTGGCCGCGCAAATGGCGCTGAACCAGCAGCCGCAGGTGTACCTGCCGCGCACCGCGAACCTGCCGGCCAATCATCCGCTGGTCCTGCTGACCAAGCCGCTCAGCGTGACGACACCCGGCGATTCCAGCGTGGTGCCGCTGAGCACGCGCGGCGGAGCGCCGTTCAAGGTGATCGCGAAGAACCGCAAGTGGGGCAAGGATTTCTGGAACGATCTCGTCGGCCCCACGCTCGGCGCCGACATGGACGTCGAGACCTGGATCCGCGGCAAGATCCCGCCGATCCTCGACAGCGACGGCGTGCACAAGACCTTCGACATCAAGTACATCGACCTGCGCAAGCTCGGCGCGCCGTGGGCGTGGCCGGAAACGCAGGACCACGCGAAGTGGGGCATCACGACGACCGACAACTGGGTGTGCGTCGGCGACATCAACCGGATGGTGTCGCAGGAGAAGCGCGGCGGCGGCACGATCGCGCTCCAGGATCCGGTGCTGTGGAAAGCGCTGTCGCAGACGGACCTGATCATTCCGCCGCCCGGCAAGACCAGCGCACAGGCGCTCGCGATGATCCAGGCCACGCACGCCGCGCCGGCGTCGTGACGCGCGTGCGCGCCGTCACCCCCGATCGTCCCATTCAAAACAACCCGACGTCCCCTTCCTCCCGGAGTCTCGCCATGAATGCGAATGCCTTGCCGGACCCGCTCGCTTCGACCCTGACCCGCCTCACCGACATCGCGCCGGAATTCGTGGCGCGCGCGAGTCCGACGCTGCCGCCCGTCGACTGGCAGAAGATCGGCCAGTCGGCGCCGGTGCGCATCGCATCGGGCGCACGCACGCCATACGATCCGTTGCCGCGCGCCGACATCGTGATCCTGACGTGGACGAGCGCCGAATGGTTCGCGCTCGATCACGTGTTCGTGAACAGCGACACCGTCGGCGATCCGTCGCAATACGGCTGGCGCGACGGTTGGCTGCCGTACAGCCGCGGGGCGTCCGATTATCACGCCGACGCGCAGTCGGGCACGCTGTGGGGGCAGTTCCAGATGGTGCGGATCGTCGACCGGTCGGGGCGGCCGTGGAACGTGCTGCTGTTCAAGTCGAACGCGCATCTGGCGCATGCGCCGTGGCTCGATGGCCTCGCGGCGATGGTCCGCTGCATCGTCGAGGATGCGCGACCGGATCGCCTCTACACGATCGGCACGGCCGGCGGCGCGCGCACCGATCAGCGGCTCGGCGATACGGTCGTCGCCAACGCGACGTTGCTCGAGCTGCAACGGCCGCAGAACACGGCGAGCCCCGACGACGGCAACATGGCGCGCTGCCCGACCTGGTACCCGTCGACGGCGCTGCTCGGCGACGTGGAGCGCGAACTGCTGTTCCGGATGGATCAGGTCGTGACGCAGCAGTCGCTGCAGAGCCTGTTCGACCAGTTGAAGGCGCAGCATCCGAACGATCCGGGGCTGAGCGAACTGACGCTCGACGATCTGCTCAACGACGCGTTGCGGCCGGCGTGCCTGAACAAGCCGGCGGTCCTGCCGCTGAAGGACACGCCGCTGCTCACGACGGATTTCTACTACATCGCGGAGGGCAAGCGCGCGGACGCCTACTCGTGCCTGGAAATGGACGACGCGATCATCGCGCAGGAAGCGAACCGGCTCGGCGTGCGCTTCGCGTGCGTACGCAACATCTCGGACCCGGTCGTGCCGAAACACACCCACCAAGGCAAGACGATCGCCGATGCGACCCGCGCCGACTGGTCGGGGCTGATCTACACCACGTTCGGCATGCTGACCAGCTACAACGGTGCGCTGGCCACGTGGGCGACGATCGCGGGCGAAGGCTCGGCGGTCTACAACCCGAGCCGCGGCCAGGTACCGCACGACGCGCAGGATCCGCTCGAAGTCCAGCTGGCGTTCCAGGTGCGCGCGTGCGGCACCTGCTCGTTCTTCTGGCCCGAAGACCTGAAGCAGCGCACCTACGGCCCGTATACGGCGTTCGATTTCGACGTCAACGTGCCGTACGCGGCGAGCGGCGGCTACAGCGGCGCATCGCCGTGGGTGCTGGGGCGCACGCGGCCGCCCGCGTTTCCGAACGGCGAGGTGATCGACGGCTGCCGCAAGGCGCCGATCATGACGATCGGCATCAATCCGAACCTGACCGCGTTCCTGCCGGGCCAGACGGGTGCGGCATGGTGCTATCCGGATTTCTCGTCCGACGACGACACTAGCGCGTGGGCGAAGTATGCGTGGTACTACCGCTACCGGAGCGTCTACCAGGAAAAGCTGGATCTCGATTTCGTGCGGCGCTTCATGCTGCCGGAAGGGCAGGTCGTCGCGCCGCGCGGCGGGGTGGTGACGGCGGCGACCCGCGCCAATTCGAGCGCGGCCTGGACGATCACGGTGCGCTACGACGGCGATGCGGCCGACACGGTGGTCGCCGTACCCGGCAAGCAGGGCGAGTTTCCGTACGTGCTGCTGTTCGATCCGTATCCGCCGCGCAACCGCTTCGAGAAAGGCGACGTGCTGGTCGCGCAGGTATCGGTGCCCGAAGGCATCCAGGTCGAAGTGCTGCAGCAGCCGCAGGGCTACTACATGCAGTTCGTCCCGGTGCTCGACCAGTTCGAGGACGTGCTGCGCAAGGGGCATCCGACCGCATCGCTGCGCGTCGGCGAGGATGTGTGCCAACTGGACATGGTCGCGTGCGCGTCGCCGCACTGGAACGCCGGCTTTCTCGGCGGCAGCGCCGCGAGCATCGCGACCATCGTCGACAACTGCGTGAGCCGCAACGCGTGGGCGATCAAGCAGCTGGTGCAGACGCGGCCGGCGGTGCTCTACGTGGTCAGCCAGTCGAGCTGGAACATGTTCTACTCGGCGTTCGGCGCGCATGTGAAGCGTGATCCGCCGATCTCGACGCATCCGGCCGACAAGGATTACACGCTGCTGCGCGAAACGACCGATCCCGCGCATCCGGCCTACATCGACCTCGACGTGACGATCGACGGCCAGCGTTACCAGAGCCGCACGCGGCTCGTCATCACGCCGCACTTCTCGTACAACAGCAATTTCCTCGCGCAGTACCGGCTGAGCCCGGACGACTGGGCGTCGTTCGCGCAGGCGCAGCCGGCTTGCGTCGCCGCGCTGGTGCCGGCCAACGGCTTCACGGTCGTCCCGCCCGATCAACGCTACCCGGGCGACTACACCGCGATCCAGCTCCCGTCCAACACCGATGCGGCGGCCGCGGCGCGGGCCTGGCTCGCCCATCAGTTTCCGGACGCCTATCGCACGCTCGAGCCGTACTACGTCGAACCGCATGCGCTGATGGCCGCGGTGCTGGAGGACATGTATGCGCACGGCCAGCTCGCGTGGCAGGACACCGCGACCGGCGGCTATCTGGGGCGCACGCAAGGCTCGTGTCAGTTCTGCGTCAACCGGCACTGGCAGTTCCCGAACGAATGCCGCTATGGCAAGACCAGCGAGACGCCGCCGCCGGCCGGCTGGCTCGCGAAGGTCGCCGACTCGGTCGTCAGGACCGGCAAGCCGGCGGTGCCATTCGCCGTCGCCGCGCTGCGCCCGGACGGGCCCGCCACCGTTTCCGCCTCGGGAGAACCGCAATGAGCGAACAGGATCTTGCCGCCCGCCGGCTCGTCGCACCCGACGCGGTGCGGGTCTGGCGCGGCTTCCGGCTGCCGTCACTGGCACTCGACGCGTTCATGAACAAGCTCGGCACGGTGTTCGTGCCGGCCACCGTGAAGATGCAGATCGACGCGGGCCTGTGTTCGTACACGCCGACCGTGCCGGCCGGGCTGCCGGGCAAGCCCGATACGGTGCCCGACGAGACCGCGATCCTGTTCTGGGAATCGCAGTCGACGTACTGGAACGGCTTCACCCGGCTCGCGGTGCGGACCTACACACTCACGCACGGCGGCGTGTATCTGACGCAGGACAACCAGAGCCGCGCCGATTTCCCGGTCCGGTTCGCCGGCGAGCTCACGGTCGACCAGCCGGTCTTTCTGTTCGACCAGCCGGCCGACTGGATGCATGGCGCGGTCCGGCACGTGGTGGCGGCGCGCCCGGCCGCGGTCGATCCCGCATCGTTCAGCGCGTCGGTCGCGAAGGTGCTGGCCGAGATCGCCAAGCGCGTGCCGCTCGACGGGGCGATCGCGTGCGTCGGCACCGACTATCTCGTGTACTGGGAGCTGGGGCCGGTGGCGGTGGGCGCCGCGCAGGGCGCCACCGGCATCCCGCTGCTGCAGCCGCTGTTTTCCGGCTGGAACGAGACGTTCGCACCGGCGCCGACCTTCCTGCCGATCGGCTTGTGGGACGAATGGGCGGGCATGGACGTGCGCGCCGGCAGCAGTTTCAACCTCCAGTTCAAGCGGGAGGCGCGCGGATGAACACGCCCGAGGAAAGCTTTCCGGTCGCGCCGGACGCGGTCTATGTGTGGCGCGGGTACCGATCCCCCGCGCTCGCCTACGCGCAGTTCGCGCAGTTTCTCGGCAGCGTGTTCGTGCCCGCCTGCGCGCTGCTGCAACCGCCGGTCGGCCTGCGCGCCTACCTGCCGACGATGGTGCCGCAAGCCGGCAAACCGCCGGCCGTGCCCGACCAGACCGCGCTGATGTTCTGGGCCACGCCGCAATCGCACGATCGCGCGACGAAGGCGATCGCGGTGCGGATCTACCAGAACCTGCACGGCGACGTGTACGACATGGCGCGCAGCAAGCTGCCCGAGGTGCCGGTCGCGTTGAGCGCCGCGAGCGGTGCGTTGCAGGCCGAGCAGCCGTACTTCCTGGTCGACCGGCCGGCCGACTGGATGCTCGGGAGCGCCAGGCATCTGGTGGGCGCGCGCCGTGCGGATTTGAGCCCGGCGGATTTCCTCGCGGCGGCGTATGCGTGGGCGGCGGCACTGCATGCGCATCCGCCGGCCGGCGTCGACGGCGCGCTGGTGTGCTGCGGCAACGATTACGCGGTTGCCTGGGTGCATGGCACGCATGCGCACGGGCCGCTCGATGCCGCCCTCGACGGGCTCGCCGCGCTGACGACGCCGGTGCTGCAGACCGCTCCGCGGCCGCTCGCGCTGCCGGCGGGGCTGTGGGACGACTGGCCGGGCCTGGATCTGACACAGGACAGCAGTCTCAACCTGCAGTTTGCGCGGCCCCGCGCATCGCGCGCCGCGCCGCGCGAGCCGGAGGCGTGATGAAGCCGATCGAGCATTTCGAGGCGCCGCATCTCGCGCTGTGGAAGTCGTGCGTGACGGAGGTGCTCGCGCGCTCGCTCGGCGCGGAGCGCGATCCGGCCGCCGCGATCGATAGCGGGCATCCGCTCGTCGAGGCCACCGACCGCTATTGCCACGCGATGCACGACAACCTGCCGCTCGACCCGCCGGCGGCGGACAGCGACGACGAAGCGGCGGTGCAAACCTATCTGTCGTACCTGCATCACCGGCGCGCGCATGCGAGCATCGCCGGCGCGGCCGACATCGAGCGCGACCAGGAACGGCAGACGCAGGCGTACAAATTCGGCAATCCGCTGTGGCAGCAAATGTACGTGCAGTACTACAAGTACTACTGGCAGTACCCGTTCCACAAGGGCGGCGAGCCGCAGTACCGGTCATGGCAGGCGCCCGGCCCCGGCAACGGCGACCTCGGCTACGGCGTGATCGAGTGGCGGTTGCCGGCGCGCGCGCGGATCGCGATCGTCGGCGACATCGGCACCGGGACGGATGTGGCTGCTGCGGTGCTGGTCGCCGCGCTGAAATTCGAGCCCGACGCGATCCTGCATCTCGGCGATGTCTATTTCTCCGGCACGCACTTCGAGACCGAGCACCGGCTGGTCGGCCTGGTGCGCGCGGTGCTGCGCAGCGAACGGCAGCGCGTGCCGCTCTTCACGGTGCCGGGCAACCACGAGTACTTCACCGGCGCGGTCGCGTACCTGCAGGCGCTCGATTCCGGCGCGCTGATCGACCAGCCGTCGCAGCGGCAAGTCGCCAGCTATTTCTGCCTGCGCAGCGCCGACGACGGCTGGCAGTTTCTCGGGCTCGACACCGGCTATCACGGGCACTACATGAACGTCGCGGCCTCGGCGCAGCAGGCGACGCTCGAGCGGCTGCACATCGGCCCGGTCGAAACCGCGGGCGCGGCGTCGAGCGCGCACTGGCCCGCCGACATCAACCCGTATTTCCGTCACGCGCCGCTCGCCGACCTGCCGCGCCGGGACACCACCGCGCCGGTCGACCAGGTGTTCGTGCGTCCCGACGAGCTCGCCTGGCATCTCGACAAGCTCGCGCGGTTTACCGGCCGCTCGATCCTGCTGTCGCATCACCAGCTGTATTCGGCGCTCGACGTCTGCGGTATCGCGCAGCGGCCGCTGGCGGGTTCGAATGTGCCGGATCCGGCCGACTTCAACCGCGCGTGGGTGGATACCGCGCTATGGCGGCAGTTCGGCGCGACGTTCGGCGACCGGGTGGCCGCGTGGATCTGGGGCCACGAGCACAATCTCGGCATTTTCACGGACGGCTACCGGCCGGCCGACTGGCCGACGGGCGACGGCGACGCCACGCAGATCTTCAAGCCGTTGCCCAAGGGGCGCTGTGCGGGACACAGCGCGATCCCCGTTCAGGCGAGCGAGGCGCCATACGCGCAGAAATTCCCGGTTCCGCTGCAGCGGCCGGACCTGACGCTCGGCCTGACGGACGGCTGGTACAACCGCGGCTTCCAGTTGCTCGAACTGACGGGCGCCGGGCAGCCGGCCCGGCTCAGCTATTTCCAGATCGAAGGCGCGGACCCCGCGCCGCTGCCGATTTACGTCGAATCGATCACCTGAGCCGGCACGGCGCCGCTCGTTCGATCGTTCATTGCCAGAGGAGCGCATGCATATGAGCAGCATCTATTCGATCAGTCCGGTCAAGGGCTCGGACCAGGTGGCGCTGGAACAGGTGTGGAGCAGTGCGCAACTGCCCGCCGGCTACAGCGGCTTCACGGTGCTGCGGACCGGCGAGCGGACCCATCTGGTCGCGTACGACAAGGCCACGCAGAAGACGGACGCCTATGCACTGACCGGGCAGGCGCCGTGGGTGAGCGTGGTCGACGCGAAGCTCGACCTGTCGGGCGGGCCGTGGGACAGCATCGACACCTTCGTGCTGGGCAACGTGCACTACCTGCTCACCTACCGCGCGGACACCGGCACGTTCGGCTTCTTCACGGTCAAGGAGGGGCTCGCGACGTCGCCGCCGTACACGTTCGCACTGCCGCGCAATACGCCGACGCACAACTTCACCAACGTCGTGCCGTACACGTCGCTCGGCCAGCAATACCTGCTCGGCTACGACGTAAACACCGGGCAGGTCGCCAACTTCAGCGTGACCGTGACGCCGGCGTCGACCGGCGGCGTGCCGCCGCTGCTCGCGCTCAACGTCTGGTATCACCAGTGGGCGAAAGGCTGGACGCAGTTCTCGTTCTTCCAGCTCGGCGGCGCCAACTTCTTCTTCAAGATCAACACGGCGAAGCTCAACGTCAACATCGACCACATCCAGGACAATCCCGCGCTCGGCACCGTCGAGGTCGGCGGCTATCTGCAGAACCAGCTGCCCGACGCGCTGCGCATCAGCAGCGCGGCCTGCGTGCCGTGGGCGCATGGCGAGCCGTACCTGATCACGTACATCGCGCAGGACGGCACGACGGCCGTGTACCGGATCCACGCCGACTGCCTCGGCTGGACGCAGGCGGGCGCGGCCACGACGCCGTCGGGCGCGGCCCGCGTGGTGCCGTACCGGCTCGGCGACACCGCCTACGCGCTGTTCTATTGACGCCGACCGACAGGAGAAACGCCATGAACCCGAGCACCGTAACGCCGGCGGATCGCGATCTGGCCTGGATCAAGTGCGCGCTGCAAAGCGCCATCGAACTCGAATACTCGACCTTGCCGCTCTATCTGTCCGCGATGTTCTCGCTCGAAGTGCAGAACTATTCGGCGTACAACGCGATCCGCAGCGTCGTGATGGAAGAGATGGTGCACATGGCCATCGTGTCCAACCTGCTCGCCGCGCTGGGTGGCACGCCGCAGTTTCGCGGCATCCGCATCGACTATCCGGTGCATGGCCTGCCGGGCGGTGCGGAGCCCGACCTGAAGGTCGGGCTCGCGCAGTATTCGAAGCCGCAACTGAAGAATTTCATGCGGATCGAGATGCCGGCGTTCCTGCTGAAGCTGCTCGGGCGGGCCGAGACCTATCCGACGATCGCGGCGTTCTACGCGGGCATCCGCGCGGCGATCGCCCGCAACGCAGACGCGGTGCGGGCCGCCGTGAAGGCGGGCGGCACGTCGAATCAGGTCGGCGACGATATCGGCTTCACCACGGTGACGTATTCGCCCGATACCGATCCCGTCGACGCGTTCTATGCGGGCATCGACGAAATCCTCCAGCAGGGCGAAGGGGCGGGCAAGGGCGACGTGCTGACGCCCGGCGCGTTCGAAGGGGAAAAGTCGCATTACGCGCGCTTCGCCGAGCTGTACTACGGCGCGTGCTATCAGGTGCCGGCGCCGCCGGTGCCGTTCGACCGGCAGACCGAGCCGCGATTCTTTGCCGGCACCGCGATCGACGCGCCGGTGGTCGTCAACACGCTCGCGGTGCCGCGCGACGGCTACGCGGCCCTGCTCGCGCTCGATCCGAACCAGGCGGCGGTCAGTGCCGACCTCCAGGCATTCGATACCGGGTTCTCGACGATTCTCGCGACGCTCGACGTCGTGTGGAACGGGCCTGCGGGCGGCTCGTGGAAGTCGCTCGGCGCGGCGGTGCACGGGATGGTGGATCTGCGGGTGCTGTCGTGCTTCAACATCCTGCGCCACCCGGTGCCGGCGGCGGCGCTTGCGCGGCTGGACACGCTGTATCCGGACGAGTACGCGTACCTGCGAAGCTATACGGATCTGTCGAAGCCGGTGTTTTACGGCCCGCGTTTCCGTAACGTGAATCCGGCGGCGTAGGCGCGACACCCGGCGCGGGGCGTGCGTGCGGGGCCAGCGGGCGGGGCTCGCCCTCCGGGGCGGGCGCCCGCGCCCGCGTAGCCCGCTGGCGCCCGCCAATCCGCCCCACACCCAGCTTTTTGTTCATCAACACCAACAAAAATCATCATTTCGCCTCAGGCGGTGTCTCAGCAGAATGTCTCCATTCCAACTCACGCGACAGCATGAGCGTCGCACTGAGCCGCACTTCAGAAGGAGACAGCCGTGGCAGTCGAAACAACCTCAATCGATACGCTCGTCGTCGGCGCCGGACAGGCCGGCGTGGCCATGAGCGAGCACCTGGGCAAGCTGGGCGTACCGCATCTCGTGCTGGAGCGCAGCCGCATCGCCGAGCGCTGGCGCACCGGGCGCTGGGATTCGCTGGTCGCGAACGGCCCCGCGTGGCACGACCGCTTCCCCGGCCTCGAATTCGACGGGCTCGATCCCGACGCGTTCGCATCGAAAGACCAGGTTGCGGACTACTTCGAAGCGTATGCGCGCAAATTCAACGCGCCGATCCGCACCGGCGTCGAGGTGAAGCAGGTGGTGCGCAATACGGGCAAGCCGGGTTTCGTCATCGAGACGTCCGACGGCACGATCGAGGCAAACCGCGTGGTCGTCGCGACCGGGCCGTTCCAGCGCCCGGTGATTCCGCCGATCGCGCCGGACGACGCGCGCCTCGTGCAGCTCCATTCCGCCGACTATCGCAACCCGGGCCAGCTTCCGGACGGCGCGGTGCTGGTGGTCGGCGCGGGGTCGTCGGGCGTGCAGATCGCCGACGAGCTGCAGCGTGCGGGCCGGCAGGTCTACCTGTCGGTCGGCCCGCACGATCGTCCGCCGCGCGCGTATCGCGGCCGCGATTTCTGCTGGTGGCTCGGCGTGCTCGGCGAATGGGACAAGGAAGTCGCGACGC
This sequence comes from Burkholderia sp. Ac-20392, assembly GCF_017104585.1. Lineage (NCBI taxonomy): Bacteria > Pseudomonadati > Pseudomonadota > Betaproteobacteria > Burkholderiales > Burkholderiaceae > Burkholderia > Burkholderia sp. Ac-20392. Next base: position 3,158 of record NZ_JAAGPB010000042.1, on the reverse strand, counting down.
CCGGCCGCGAACACGTGACGATCGCGGTGAGCGGTGCGCGCGGCGGCCATACGGTGGATTTCCGCAAGCTCGCGAAGCAGGGCGTGACGCTCGTCGGGCTGACGAAGTCGTTCGACGGCGGCGTGGCCGTGTTCGAGCGCGACCTGGCGATCAATCTCGCGCGCGGCGACGAAAACTACCTGTCGCTGCTCGACGCGGCCGACGCCTATGCGGCGCGCAACGGCCTCGACCTGCCGGAAGAACCCGAAGCGCGCCACATCCTGCCGAACCCCGACTGCGTCGCGCATCCGATCCTCGCGCTCGACCTTGCCGGCGCGGGCGTCACGTCGATCATCTGGGCGACGGGCTATGCGGTTGACTACGGCTGGCTGAAGGTCGATGCGTTCGCCGACAACGGCAAGCCGCAGCACCAGCGCGGCGTGTCGAAGGAGCCGGGCATCTATTTCCTCGGGCTGCCGTGGCTGTCGCGGCGCGGCTCCAGCTTCATCTGGGGCGTGTGGCACGACGCGCGGCACATCGCCGATCACATCGCGATCCAGCGCACCTATCTCGACTACCACGACGCATCGCAGCGCCGCTCGACGTCGCACGCGGCGCAGGACGGCGCCGCATCGCACGCCGACGCGCAACCGCTCGCCGACGCGGTGAACTGACCGAACCCATGCCGCCCGCCGCACCGCGTTCGCATCCGGTGCGGCGGCGTGACCCCTGACGACCGAAGGATTCCGATGAGCCAATCCACCCATACCCGTATCCGCATGTTCAACACCAAGGATACCTACCCGAACCAGACGCTCGACAACGACCTGTGCCAGGCCGTGCGGGCCGGCAATACCGTCTACGTGCGCGGCCAGGTCGGCACCGATTTCGACGGCAAGCTGATCGGCCTCGGCGATCCGCGAGCGCAGGCCGAGCAGGCGATGAAGAACGTCAAGCAGCTGCTGGAAGAGGCCGGCAGCGACCTCACGCACATCGTGAAGACGACGACCTACCTGATCGACCCGCGCTATCGCGAGCCCGTGTACCAGGAAGTCGGCAAGTGGCTGAAGGGCGTGTATCCGATCTCGACGGGGCTCGTCGTGTCCGCGCTCGGCCAGCCGCAATGGCTGATGGAAATCGACGTGATCGCCGTGATCCCGGACAACTGGCAGCCGAACCGCGCATAGGAGGCGACATGACTTTCTCCATCGTCGGGCGTTGCCCGGAGACGGGCCAGCTCGGCATCGCGATCAGCTCGTCGAGCATCGCGGTGGGTGCGCGCTGCCCGTGGGTGCGCGCGGGCGTCGGCGCCGTCGCGACGCAGAACATCACGCTGCCGGCGCTTGGGCCCCAGATCCTCGACCTGATCGAGCACGAGCAGCTTGCGCCCGCCGCGGCGCTCGACCGCGCGCTCGCCGATCTCGGCTGGATCGATGCGTCGAAGGCCGGCCGCGCACTCGACGCACGCGTGCGCGGCGCGGTCGGGCTGTGCCGGGCCGGCGTGATCGTCGCGATCGTCCAGTGGCTCGTGGTCGGGCTCGCGATCGCCGTTCCGCAGATCGGCTAGCGCCCGTCCAAGCTGGCCGCAGGCGGTTGAGCGTGCCGTTCCGCCCGCGGACCCGTCAAGCAAGCAGCCTTCGAGTTCGCGTTACGCGTGCGCCGTCCGCTGCGACCGCGTGCGCTTCACTTCATACATCGCCTGATCCGCATGCTCGATCAGCGCGTTCATGTCGGTGCCGTCGTCGGGCAGCAGCGCGATCCCGACGCTGACGCCGAGCCGCATCGGGCGCCCCTCGAATTCGAACGGTTCACCGACCTGGCGCGCGAGCCGCGTGCTTTGCGCATGCGCATCGTCGCGGTTGCCGATGTTCGGCAGGATCACCGCGAATTCGTCGCCGCCGATGCGCGCGACCGTGTCCGAGCGCCGCACCGCCCCCTGCATCCGCGTGGCGATCTCGCGCAGCGCCGCGTCGCCTGCGCGGTGGCCGAGGCCATCGTTGATCGGCTTCAGCCCGTCCATGTCGATGTTGAGGATGCCGAGCCGGCCGTTCGCGCGCAGCGTCGTGTGCATCGACTGCCGCAGGCGGTCGTAGAACAGCGCGCGGTTCGGCAGGCCGGTGAGCGCGTCGTGCGTCGCGCGCAGGTACAGCTCGTTCGCCTCGTTGCGCGCCGCGTGGAACATCGCGGCGGCGATCAGGTCGGCCGTCAGCCGCAGCGTGCCGGCGTCGGCTTGCGAAAAGCCGTCGACTTCCGGCGACATCACCTTCAGCACGCCGACGGTCGTGTCGGCATGGGTGAGCGGCATCACGAGCATCGAGCGCAGGCCGACCCGTCGACAGGCGTCACGATCGACGCGCGGGTCGGTTTCCGAATCGGTGCAGTGCAGCAGCTCGCCTTGCTGCACGCACAGGCCCGACAGGCTGCCCGAGCGCCGCAGCCGCAGGCCGAGCATCCCGGCCGCGGTGCCCGACGCGGCGCGGTACACCATGTCGTCGCCCTCGGCGAATTCGACCGCGGCGGCGCTTGCGCCGGTGAGCTGCGGCACCTGCTCGGCCACATAGGCCATCACGCTGCCGAGATCGAGGCCGAGCTTTGCGATCTCGGTCTGCGCGGCGATGATGCGCAGCAGCGTATCGGGGGACGGGGTGGCAGTGTCGACGATTTGATTCAAGTCAGTTTTCCGTGAAAGAAAGCACGTCCGGCAGCGCGGGATTGCGGTAGCATACGCGCCGCCTCGCGGCCGCGCGTTCAGGCGGGGCGGTCTGCAACGGACCGCCGCCGGCCAGCCGCACCGCGCCGGCAGTATGCCGTCCGGCCTGCCGGGCGACAACGGCGCAATTCTTACCATTCATCTCGCTCGCGCAGCATTTCCGACCGGATTGAGGTTTTTTTCGCTTCAACGTCGCGAATCGGGGTAAGTTTTGTCCTGTTTTTGAGATAGTGTGACGAATGGGCGTGTGCCAGTGCCAGGCGCGCGCAGCACGATGACGCGCGATTAAAGAAATCGCCGCATTGTTTCGATAAATGATTCAGGCCAGTTAGATATATGAGGGGAAGCAGTGGGGATGTTCACTCACGGGCATAGCTGCTTTGCGTGCATCGGTTTCGATGCGACGGATGACCGGACGATCCTGACGAAACGGAGCGGCGCATGAAGCCGGCCGTGTCGCTGCTCGTCA